>NZ_VMKU01000002.1:0-2144 GCF_013276315.1 Streptococcus sp. 2741
GTTGAATGGAAGATAAAATCATCGAACTTGCTGATTACTTCATCAGCGAGAATACAACGTACAGAGAAGCTAAAATAGCGTGTGAGAAGCTATTGAAACAAGTCAGCCATGAGATTGAACTCAGGGCGCTGGAAAGTAGGACGAGGGGGGACGATAATGGAACAGCCGCATGTTAATGTTGATATTTCTGGTATGGAAAAATTAGCAGAAGTAACTCAAGAGGAGACTGAAAAAATATTAAGTTATGATGAAATCGAATTGCTAAAACCAATTACTCATCTTCATAAATCTATCTTTAGGCAAACAGAATACTTATCAGAGCAGTTGACTGAAAGGTTTCATCACCTTGAGGACTACAATAGTCCCATAGATGAAGAAACAATTAGATTAGCTGAGGTGACTATAGAATTTTATAATCTACTAATCAAGTCTCCTAGTATTAGTACAGTTGTCAAGGAGATTGTGAGCGAGGGACATAAGAGTTAAAGCGGTTAAGGCATCATTAACACTATCTGGATTGTAGTATTTAAGTTTATGTGCTTTGGAATTACGATAAAGATGTGCGATTGTCAGAAGTAAATTCTTCAATCCTTTATATTCACTTTGTTCGTCAAGAGTCTGTAATTTATTTCCGTTGATAATCATAACGGGTTCTTTGATTTTAAAACATTGGTCTATTAGACTTGCTGAGTCCAGAGACGAACCGGTTAGTAAACGAATGCGGTGAAAGATTCCTTTACTTGCTTCAAATACAGCATGAAAATAATTTTCTTGTAAGAGTTCCTGGGTGCAGAATTTTAAAACATTTGGATGAACATTTAATGTTCTCAACATATGATCAAGTGATTCAAATCGTTTCTTTGCCTCAACTAATGTTTTTGAAGCAGTAGTAATAACTACATGTCCATTATCTGATATGGCAAGGCCTTTTAGGGAAAGAACGACATTTAGTTTTAATCTTAAGTTTTCAAAATCTGAAACTTTATCGATGTACCGCAAAGGATTGCAGATATACTCAATTACAAGTTTGATATTAGATTCATCTTGTGTTTTGTTGAGTATATCAGACATGATATTGTGAACTCTATAGTGTTTATTGAGTCCAGAGTTCTGGTCGTTTTGGGAATATCCTAAGACTTCTCCCATCCTTGTGATTTCAGAATGTGAAACATAATCAGATAGTATTTTACTGATTGTATCTACAAATTGTGTATCAATACTTAACATAGTAAACCTCGTTTTTATTCTATTATACCAAATTTAGAAAGGAGGTAGGAACGTGACGAAAATGACATTAAAAACACTAAGAACACTCAAAAACTGGAGACAAAGTGATGCGGCAGCAGCTGTGAATGTATCAGTTGATACGTGGGGGCATTGGGAACGTGGGATAACAGAACCTAGTGTTTCGAAAGCATATCAAATCGCTAGTGTTTTCGATGTATCAGTAGATGATATTATTTTTTTATCCGATATTGCGGTTTGACCGTAATAAAAGAGTAGAAAGGAGAGCGTATGACAGATTTTAAAGATTTAGATTGCCAGTTCATCTTTCAGGAATCCAACTGAAGATTATACAGCTGTTAGTAATAGTTTTATCAACGATCCTGCGCTGGATTTTACAGCTGTCGGTATCATGATGGTGGTACTGGCTAATCACCCAAACTGGCAAGTCTATCCAGAAGAAATAGCTAAGCGGAAAGGTGTTAGTCGAGACACAGTTGATAGCTACTTCAAAATATTAGAAAAAAATGGCTACCTACGAATTGTTAAAAAAGGCATGGGACGTGGTAAAGGAGTTCGTGTTTTCAGATTTTTCTCAGATGTAAAAATATCTGATTTCCAATTCGATATTATGAAACAGAGATTAAATGAAAGTATATCTAAGTTATCCACAGGTTAGAATTTACATTTTCGATTTTTACAAATCTGTATTTTACAAATCTGTATTTTACAAATCAGAAAATTTAGGCACTAATAAATATTAACTAACAACAAGTATTAAATAACAATAAATATTAACTAACAATAAATATTAACTAACAATAAATATTAACTAACAACAAGTCCTACTTATCTTAATAAATAAAAGAGAGGTTAGAAAAAATAAATACAATGGAGAAAGAAATGAGACCAAGACGATA
>NZ_VMKU01000020.1:0-25652 GCF_013276315.1 Streptococcus sp. 2741
TAAATTCAGCGTCAAAGGCTGCGTCTGCTGCTTCTATCTGCGCTTGGATTTTGGCTTCAATGCCATCTTGTTGCTTAATCTGCTTGGTAATCGTACCCTCGTAAGAATACTGCGTATCATTTCCAGCTTTACTATCTGCGCTGATACGACCTCTTAGACCACCTTTGAAAGTAAAGCTCTGACTTAAGACAGGAACTTTAAAGGTTTCTTTCTTGTTGGTCTGAATGGTTACCCACTGCCCAACCTCAAGCAGTAAATGCCCTTGGTAGTTGAGATTATACGGATAGTAAGTCAGGTTTTTCAGCTTGTAATACAGGTCATTTAAAGCGCTCTGGGTCATGAAGACATTGTCTAGTTCCAAAGACCGACCTGTCTTCATACCAACCGTAAGAGGCTTCTTATCTGTCTTACAAGTAATACCAGCTATCTGATACTCAATCTCACTCTTGGTTAAACCATGTAGGAAGTAACTGTCTGCGTTTATCGTGATATTTGACTCAGTTAAATCACGGATTTCCATCTTCCCTTCTCGGTTGAAGAAACAAGACATCCCTATCATCTGAGTCATAGCGCTCAGCATATCCCTAAATGAAAGTTTCTTTCCTTCAGGAACTTGCTCGACATGGTAACGCATCGCGCTGATTCCGAAATAGTCATTCGCTAACTCAATGCCTGTTTTCAGGCAGATTTCCTGAATAACCTCTCGTACTTCAGCTGGGAAATGCAAATCTGTCACATACTCACGATTGAGCTTAAACATACCATCCATAAGTTCAAGTGTGGTTGTGTTGCGGTTTCGGTCAATCTCAATATCGTTGATGAAGTATTCCCCCATCTTGACCCACTGGTAGGTATCCCCAACCAGTAGACCAATCTCAGGGTGCAGGGTATCCAGCTTATTGAACGTGGTAATGATACTGGTAAAGGTAATTTTACCGCTACCAGCGCAGGTTCCACCAGGCTTATAAGTATCGCCCTTGATGTAGCCATACTCAAAACTAGCCTCTTTGATATCCCGTGAAGTATAATCACCAACACGAATAGCCAGCGTCCTTTCCTTGGCAAACATGGCTCTGTCAAATTGTCGTCTAGTTAAAGCGTCCATTTTCTTACCTCTCTACCAGATTAAATTTAGCGCCAGACCAAGGTTTAAACTTCTCAGTAAAGCTATAGCTAGGAGCTGTCCTATCACCGACGTAGAAAGTCTTTGTGACTTGGCCATCCATGGGGTCTGGATAAGACACCTCAAAAAATTCAGATGATACAGCATGTAAAAGCTGACTTAATTCTCCCTGAGTCATCATACCCCATTCACAGTCTAGTTTGCGTTTGGTCGTGATACGGTCACGCACCATGTCGCCATTGGCATTACGCCCTGTCTCTCCATCGATATCTTGAATACCGACTTGAAAAGATTTGGGAGGCTTCACAGCCACCCCATTGATTGTCAATTGTGCCATTTAACCTCCTAAATCTTGAGCAAGGTTTGACCTGCTCGTTCATGTTCCTTGTTAATTTCTTGGATGGCTACCCGTCCGAACTCATGGCCTGCGATTTGGATAACGATGTCGCCAGCCGGTAATGAATAACCTGTAGGTACATTATTAGCAGGCATTCTTTCAGCCAGTTTTTGAGCCAAGATAGAAATCCATCCTGTATTCCGTTCAAGAGGCATTACCGCTTCTTGACCAGCTTCTCCGACCCCAATGATGCTAGGAGAGTTGAATACACCGCCTCGTGCATACCAATCTACAGAGAATGATGGAATTCTAGGAGGCATCAAGCTGAAGCTACCAGATATATTAAAGTGAGGGAGTTTGATTTTTGGTAAGCTCCAATCAAAGTTAAAGAAGCTTTTTAGTTTATCGATACCACTTTTAACGATGTTTTTAGCATTATCCATTGCATCATTAAACAGATTCTTGAACCAGTTGGGGATTTCTTTCAAGGCATCTTGCATATTTTTCCATCTATCACCAAACCAAGAACCGATTTTTTGGAAAGGATTCTGAGTTTTCTTTTTTGCACTCTCAAATTTCTCGCCAAACCATGTATCAGCTTCTTTTACTCCATCTTTGATATCTTTCCATCTATCACCAAACCAAGAGCCAACTTTTTCAAAAGCTGAGTTCACTTTACCCCTACCGGACTTGAATTTATCACCTAACCAAGTGTTTGCTTCGGCAAGCGCATCTTTAGATTCGTTCCAACGGTCACCAAACCAAGAGCCCAACTTGCTAAATGTATTGCTTATTGCATCCCATCCTTGCTGGAACTTCTCGCCAAACCATTGACCTATTGGCTCAAAGATTTCTTGTAGCTTCGTCCATAGACCGCTGAAAAATTCGCCAATCGCTTGACAAATACCACTGATAAAATCACATAGTCCTTGCCATGCTGTTTTAGCAAACTCAACAACAGTGTCCCAATTTTGGTAGAGCAAGACACCAATAGCAATTAAGGCTGCGATTGCTGCAATAACTAAGGTTATTGGACTTGTCAAAACTGCTAACGCTGCATTAAAAGCCCATGTTGCAGCTGCTGCAACTCCTGCTGCAACTGATTGAGCGATTTCTGCGGCTGCTGCAAGCCCCATTTGTGCTGCATGAACACCCCACGCTAGTGCTGATTTACCAAGTTCTAGAGCAGTTTTTCCTAGCTCTACAATCAATTTACCTGAATTGACCACAAAGTCTTTCGCATATAAGGTATTCAAATACACGCTTTCTGCAAAATCTTTTATCTTATCAACTGTTAATCCTTTTACCGCACTAACTAAATCAGTGAAAGCTCCACTTAATTTACCAATTCCTGCTGCAAGACCACCAGCCTGCTCAGCCCAAGACATGAATTTAATACCTTCCCAAGCTGTCGATACCAGACCGATTGCAGTGGCCATGGCTGAAACTATCTCTCGGTTATCCTTGCACCAATCGGAAAAAGCAACGAAAGCATCGCTAACGACTTTTACTGTATCAGCTAGAATTTTTAAAGCCTCTAAAATAGCTCCGCCTAGCACATCGGCAACTTCACCAATGCTGATACCGAATGTATCGGCTAAGAACTCAGCAAAAGGTTGCATATTATCTTCCCAGACTTGTTTGAGAACATCAACCAGTCCTCCAAAAGCTTGACTTAAAGAATCAATAGCTGGACCGATATGATTGTTATAGACATCTTCAAATCCATCAGAGAATCTTTGAAGTGCTGGAGTAACATTGTTGTCAAAACTGTCTAAAAAGACTGATACAATTTGAGAAATACCGCTAGAAAGAGTTGTTATAAATGGGCTAACATGCTCATCATACACACGGCTAAACGCATCTCCAAAACGGTTCACTGCTTTCTCTATTGTTTCGAATACTGGAGCAATCGCATCTAAAGCTCCCTGTAAGGAACTTGATAATTTCGGAGCGTTATCTGTCACAATGCGTTCTAAGCCCTTGAATAAATCACCACCAAGTTTGCTTCCAATCTCAACAGCTTTTGAACTCAAACTCAAAAATGTTGACACAATAGCACTACCTATACGAACCGCACCAGTTGAAGTAATGACGTCGTAGAAAGCACTAGAAAAGGCCTGAGCGATGTTTCCTACTGCCTCTGCAATGTTACCAATATTATCAAACAAAGCGACTAGCGCTCTGGTAATGCGTTCTTTTTGCCTTCCAAGACCATTTGCAATACTTTCGGCAAGGAAAACACCGATACCTAGACCGATAGTAGCTATTGAGCCTGTCACTTGCCCTAAAGCATAAGCGATTTTCTCAACCATTCGGTTAAAGGCATTCACAACTCTTTGATCAGTAGCGATTTCTCCCATTGTCTTAGCTATTTGGTCTAAGGCGGTCTTAATGCGTTCAATACCTTCTGGTCTAAATGCTGCATCAAAACCTTTCTTGAAGAGGTCAAACAACCCTTTGAGCTTATCTCCAAGTCCATCAAAAATGCTCTTGAACTGGTTGTCCATGTCGGTCAACTCGACTTCTGGCAAGATGTCTTTGAAAGGTCCGCCACCGCCTCCCTTTCCTTTACCACCTTTGCCACCGCCAGAACCGCCTGCATCATCGTCTTTTGGTTTTTGTAAGATGTTAATCTCATCAAATCCCAAAAGACCTAGCAACTCTTTAGCGGCCTTCTTAGCGTTTTTGGCTGAGTCTCCAAGATTATCAGCAAGTCCTCCTGCTGAATCTCCAGCGTCGTCTACTGCATCAGCAAGATCTCCTGCACCTCCTGCAGCATCCTTCATGGCGTTACCCATGTCTCCAACCGCTCCACCAACACCATCTTTCACTGTTGCTTTCTTGTTGAACATCAAAGCGATAAACTCCGCAAGTTTAGCCGTCACGTTCTTCAATACCATGGCAAAAGAGTTCAAGACAGGCATAATGGCATTGATAATCGGCAACATAGAGTTACCAAGGTTCAATGCTGCGTCCTTCATCAGCGACTTAAACAGGCTGATACGACCATTTACAGAATTAGACAAGGTATTCCCATACTTGGCTGTAGCCTGTTCCAGAATAGCCATAAGGCGGATTTGTTGCTGGGTTTGGTAGTCTAATTGTTGCCAGCTCTGTCCGTTTGCGAACTTCTTAAAGGCTTCAGTGGACTCAATCATAGCCACATTGACGTTGATTCCTAGGTCTTCTCAATAATGTTATCGCATGGCTTTTTATCCATACTTCTTACAATTTCTTGTAAGTTCGGCATATATTTTCACCTACAACCGAATTGTCTAGGTGCTCACCACTCGTGGGGATATTTTATTCTATACTTTTTGACAAAACAAAAAGCACAGGTTCAATCCCTATGCTCTACGGTGACCAAGCCTTTTTAATTGCTTAGTTTACCTCGGTATCGTCATGTTTTAATTACTTAAAATTTAGAGTTTTACCGATTTTGGTAAGTTCTTAATCCGCCTATTTCTAAGCGGTGCGACAAAAGTCTATCGCTTCCGTATTCCCTAGCAAACCTGAGCGAATCCGCTCCATAACGTCTGTAATCGTGCGCCCAGAACCTTCAGCAACAACTGCCGACGTCTGCAACATCTTAGCAGTATAAGCGCTTAGCTTGTTGGTGTCTTTGATAAATCCAGAAAATAAGTTTGAGTAGACTGCACCATAGTTAGTAGCCTCGCCCACACCCATATTCATGGCATTAGCGTTATCGTTAACCCATTTTAAGAAAGATTGCGAACTCTCACCCATCTGGCGCTTAATTTGGTTCATAGCCGCTGATACTTCAAGAGCTGTCTGCGTTGAATACATCCCAACATCAAGCAATTTCTTACCAAGGATTGCAAAACCAGCAAACTTAGCCAGCTTGCCAAACGCGCTACCGATTGAGCTCGACTGTTCACGAATTTTGGCAGTGGCATTCTTCACTTGGTCAGATGTTCCTTTGACCTGATTCTCGACTTCTTTCATCTTCTTCCTGAAAGGCGCTATCTCAGCGTCAATCATGACCTTCAATTCGTCAAGAGTTGCCATTCATTTCCTCCTTCCTTTTTCGATTATGTCTATCTGCAAAATCACGCATCCGTTCCTTATGCAACAAAAGCGCTTGTCTTTGTCGTTCTTGTTCTACCGCTTGTTTCTCTTCTACAAACAACTCAGGCGCATATTCCCAGAACTCAAAGACCTTGGCATCTTTGGATAACAATAAAGAAACGTGATTGGAAATCATCTGCGAAAGTCTGTACGAGTCAATAATCTTCTCTTTACGCTCTTGGATTTTGACACGGTTGTAGCTTTCAATCATTTCCCTGATTTCAAGCACCGTTAAATCCCAAAAATCAAGAGGCTTACCCCCGATGTCCAAAAACATAGGATAAAGCCTCTCAATAATCTGCGTTACCGTTAAGATTACTCGACTACTGTCATTTTCTTCTTGGAAGTTTTCTTGCCCTTGCTTCCTCGTGGAGTAAAACCCGACACTTCAAAGAGTGGCATTAAAACCTCTGTCATGAAGGTTGTTTGGTCTCCACCATTATCCACGTATTCATCGTATAGATCGTAGACATCCTCAAGAGAATACCCATTCTCATACTTTTGCAAAGCTCCATGAATCAAGAGCAATACAACTTTTAAAGGAGGCAAAGGAAACTCTTCGCCAGCTTCAGGCATGAAGATTTTCAGTAAGTTCATACCGATTTTTTCTTCAACTTTTGCTGCTTGATGAGATGAAAGTCGTAGTTTTAACTCTTTCTCATCGCTAATCTTCCAAATTGAGTAAGGTAACGCCATTTAATTAACCTCCAAGACCGTCTGTAAATTCCAATTCTGACTGCAATGCAATCTTAAGTGTGAACTCGATAACGGCATTGACACCGCCACCGCCCAGTTTAACAGATACTTGGCCTTCAAAATTGACCTTAGTACCGTCTGGATAAGCTTGTTCAAAGTAGAGTTTCTTCTTGTCGTCTGCTGCCTTACGCAATACACGGTAAGGAGCAGTTTCGCTTGAATTGTTATAAGAGAACTTGTACTCCAATTCCCCTGCATCACCAATACCAAATTCGTACTTCTTAACTTTATCTTCAAGAGTAGTGTTCTCTACTTTTTCAGGTTCGATACCAAACTCTGGTACTTCTTTCAATCCAACAAGCTTAGTATAGCTACCTTTGGTTTCGCTATAAGAAAGCGTAATTCCGTTTGCTAACATGTTTAATTCTCCATTCTAAATTGAAAAACAAGCTCTGAGTGTAAGTCAACAACCCCTTCAAAACGCATGACCTTATGTCTCAAATGGGACGGGTCTGGCACGTCTTGGCAGTCGGTTCTTCGTAAACCTAAAGACTCAAAAATCTGATTGATTTTAACAGCTAACTCACTAGTGCTTGTATCATCAAAGATATCCACCTTGTAGCGGATAGAGGATTTTTGTTCCTGGTCATCAAACCAATCACCCGGCTTGTTTTGTTCTTCCAAAAAAATAACGACTGGAAAAGTCTCCCAATCGCTAGGATACGTATCAGTCACATTATCTGCAACCTTTTGCAATTCTTTATAAATAACAGGCTTGATATTAATCATTATATTTGTTCTCTTATCTTTCTACGGACATAATCCGAAATATTCTTAGACACACGCTCTTGATTGTCTCTCAAAGCTGGATAAAGATAAGGCTGAGCAGGTTGACCATACATCTTGTAGAACTCCCCAATCTTTTGAAAGTGGTAAGGCCCTACATTGATTTGGTCTTCATGCACATACCACGGACTAGAGCGATAAGTCACGCTGACTTCTGGAGAGATACCAGAATGGCTAGCCTGACCCTTGGGTCCTGTTCCAAACTCAACATAAGGAGCATAGTGTAGATTTGTGTAAACCTCACCTATAGCCTTATCTCCGTCCATTTTAACCCTAGTCTTGATACTGTTTCTAAGTTCTCCATTGTTGCCTGGTGCTAGTCTTTTAGCATCAGCTTGGACAACCTTTATAGCAGCATTGTGTACCGCACGTAAGACGATATCCTCGCCAGTTTTTTTACTAGCCAATCGTCTACATTTAGCTATGAGCCTATCTGCCCCTCGTAGCTCTGACACGCTCTAACTCCAAAACTTGATGATATGTGTAGACCTTTTTAGAGATAACCCTGTGAGTCACTTCCGTCGGGCTATCGATACACACACCATCTTTCACTTTGATAGTAGCTGACTTGTTGGCATTTGCGTTCAAAATATCATTGACACGCTCACCATACATCTCAGATTGTAGCTTACTGCTAGCTGGCCACAACTCAAGGTGGACTGTCTCAGCTTCCTTGGCATATCCTTCTTTTACGACGCCTTCCTCTGTGACAGTCTTTTCAAACCGTCGCATTGGATAAGGTTTCAGTCTACTCTGCTTCAAAAACATGACCTGCCACCCTTGCTAATCTGTGCATGCGTATACGCTGTAAAAGACCCGTAGACAGGCCGTTTTCTCCGTAGACTACTGCTATACCACCCTCGGTTCTGGAATGCTCTCCTTCCGCTCCTGAGCGGTTGTGGAGTTCGATAGCAACCTCAGGTATTAAGCGACTTAAAGCAGGTGTCAAAGATGTGCGATTCGTCTCTGACAAGATAAGATTTGTAGCCCTCGTTTGGAGCAACATGAGAAGCTGAGTATCTTCTTCGCCTGTCATTTTCTTCAGCAACTCTATAGACATATCAATCCTCTTCTAAAAACTCAGGCTCAGGGAGAATTTCCTCAAGAACGTCTGAGATAGCGACACCATTGCTGGCGAAATTATCTGCCAGCTCGGCATAGCGCTCCTCAGTAATCTCAAGTTCCTCTCCTGCCAGTCGTTTCACATTTAATTCCCAGTCATAGAAATCTTGTTTGATTTTAAATTTCACTTTTTAAATCCTCCAACACCTCTACAATTTCAGCTTTTGATAACTTATAGGCACCAGTTATGCCAGCTTCTTTAGCTAGATTCTTCAACTCTTCTAAAGTCTTATTTTCTAAATCAGAATACTGGCCAGCTTGCTCCTCTTGGATATAATGACGTCGTAGCAATAAGCTCATATCATCACCTCTTACTCACCGAATTTTACAACTCGTGTAGGGTCGTATAGGTAAACACCATAGTGTTTGTCACCAGTGATAACCGTTGTCTTTTTAAGGATGTCACGGTCTGTTTCGATAGCCACATCACGTTTTAGCATGATAACAAACGCACCATATTTATTGGCATCATCTGTCTGAGTCTGGCTAGGAGACACTTTGACAAGGAAACCTTTACCTTCTTCAACTTTTTTAGAGCGGACGATTTGCACACCAGCAACTTCACCAAAGGTCCCAGAAACAACCATATTTGCTCCAAGCTCTGAACCTTTAGTCCATTCTTTTGCTACGTCAGTTTTTAGCTTAGTAGCATCTTTAGGGTTGATGATAGCAACATACTGTGCATCTTCTTCATCCTCAAAAATATCAAGAGCCTTATCAATTGCCTCAAGAGTTGTTGGAGTTTCTGCAACGTGCTGTGTTGCAGTCTTAGCCACCGCTACCAAATCATCATCAATCTTGTTAGCAATAGCCAAACCAAGCTGGTAAGTGGCTTGACCTAGTGGGTCACCAAGACCTGACAAAAGAGCTTCATCGGTAATTTCATAACCTTTAGCAGCCTTTTTGATGGTCATAGTAGTCTTTTTAGTAGTCAATTTGTCTGGAGAAATAGCTTGACCTTCTCCAACCTCAGTCGCATCTCCTGCGTACTCCCATGCTGGAACTGTTAGAGTGTTCCCTGGTTGTCCTTGGAGTGCTGTTTCCACATAAGCAAGTGGAGTAAATTTAATCAATTTAGGTAGTTTAGCGGAAACCATGTCCGCCATCACTTCTGGGTTAACCATAGTGGCTAGTTTAGTTTGTCCTGCTGTCATTTATTTTAACCTTTCAATTTCTTATAGAGTTCTGGGTTCTTTTGATAGAGTTCATTTCGACTCTGATAACCCATGCGAGCAAATTCTTCTTTTGTGATACCGTCACTATCGACTGGTGCTTGCTTCATTGGAGCTCCGCCTTTTAGCTTTTCTTGTACGCCTTTTTGCACGGCTTGTTCCCATGATTTCTGTAATACAGCGACAGACTGCGATACCGTCTCTGCGCTTGTCAAATCAACTACATTCACTAACTCAACAGGTAAGTCACGTTCACTTAGCATTGCTTTAGCCTCTGCGGTCAATTCCTTACGAGCAATAGCCTTTTCACGGTCAGCCAATTCTTGCTCACGCTGATCCAACTGATATTTCTGTTTCTCGTCAGCGTTCATCTTAGCAAGCTTCTTAGCTTCGTTTTCCTTGGCTTCTTGCTCTGATTTCCACTTGGCAAACTTCTTATCGATGATAGCGTCGACGTCTGCGTCCGTGTACTTCTTCTCGTCTTGCGGTTGTTGTGCAGGTTCTGCAGGTACCTTTTGTTCTTCAACCGTTTCGACTGTTTGTGTTTCTTCGTTCATTGCGAACCTCCTATTTTTAAAGTCGTCCCCGACTGTATAATTCCATAGCTTTTAATGTCTTCAATGCTTGGACAATTTAAAAACCGTACGGGATTCCATACGGTTAGAGCATAAGAAAACCGCCTCGATTTCGACGCGGTTAGGGGTTAATTAAATAAATAGTAGTCTAAAGGTTTCACGGCCTTTAGGTGTAATCAGAGTCTGTGTGCCAGACCATTGTGTTTTTTCGTTGAGTGTTTCCTTGACCTCAAACAAACCATCATTTTTATTGGCTGTCGGTTGGAGCTTACCTTTCTTATCTCGGTAGATGTATTTTTTCTCCATCAAGAAGTCAATAAACTTACGTTCTTTAATTTTTAATTGTTTTGCTGTTTCTCGGAAGCTGGTCAGTAAGTTTCTATCTACCAGTTCATCGAAATAGTCTGCTTTCGGCTTCATTATGGTATTTTCAACGGAAAGTACAGCTTTTTCAGCTTCCAAGTTTTTAATGACTGCTTCTTTTTCTTTCAGTTGATTACCAGCCATAAGGAGCAAGTCTGCTAAGGCTTGTTTGTTGTGCGTGATATTATAGGCCACTTGGTCGGTCATATAAGCGCCATGCTTACGAATAGAGGGCAGAACCTCGCTAGTGACCCAATCAGCAAATTTCTCTGCTTCTGGTTTGCGAGATTGAAAAACAAGTTTATAGAAATTCGCTTCGTTGATGAAGTTGGCTTGTTGGACTCCTCCATTTGTAAGGAGGTCGGTAGTAACGACCCCCTTTGAATTTAGCCTTTTTACTGCATCTTTACTGTTTTTTATATCCAAAATTTGACAACAATCTTTTAAGTTGAAATAAATTTCTTGATTAACTTCTGTCGTTCTTACTTCTCCGAATTGTTCATTTTTAAAAATTTGTAGTTCCATTTTTAGACCCCTTTAATATAATTATCAATAATGCTACGATGCTCATCTTTAAGACTATCCAGCCTGTACATGATAAGATTCAATACAGCGAATTGTGAGCTATGTTGAGCAATAAATTCATATAAGTCACACTGACTATCCCAATTTGGCTCTTTTGCTAGCCAATTGTGAATCAAGTCCATGCTCTCACGGATTTCTTCAACATAGTTCAGTAAATCTTCGTAACTGTCTAAAAGTTCAATTTTTGCCATTATAAAAACACTCCTTCGTGTATCTTGAAAAGAGCGTCTCAGCATGATATAATATTTCATGCAGAAACACTTCTGTGGTGATAGCTTAGAACCATCTGTTTGGCGGTAGGGGTTCTAGGCTATTTTTTTATTTCGTTGTAGACCTTTTCTAGTCCTAGCATTAAAATTTCCGTCTTCGTCTTTCCTGTTTGTTCAGCACAATACTCTAACATTGCTACTTCTTCATCAGTCATACGAAGTCTTGTATTATTTCTGCGAGGATTTTCACTTTTCGGTCTTCCGACTTTTGCTACCATGTCATCACCTCTTTTCTTGGTAACACAATTATTATATAACCGTGTCACCAAAAAGTCAAGAGGTTTTTTGAAAAAAATTAAAAATAAGAAAAGCACTTAGATTTCTCTAGGTGCTTTGGTACGTTATACTGCATAATCAAAACCGATTTTTAATTTAATAGCATCAAATAAATCTAAAACAGACTTAGGAGTGTTCTTCTTAAAAGATACACGAGGCATATCTTTGTCTGGATAAACTTGGTCAACCCATTCATCGATTTGATTATAAAAAATTAACAACTCTTTACTTGGTACAGCCATTACTTCCATTTCAATACCTCCTTCACTTTTTTCAACAACACTTTATCAGTTACGTTGTCACCTATTACCCCGATTTCTGCTACTAGTTCATTGATATTATTATGATACAAAAACGCATTATAAGCATTCAAACTAATATCTTTCAAATAGCTTCGGTCAAGAGATTGCTGTTGTTTGACATATGCAATTAGACCTGAATTTAATTCCATCATTGCTTGTTCAATACTATTATAGCGCTTTTTATTTGCTTTGTAAAACGCTTTTGCAGAATCCCAGTGTTGTTTATGCGTCAACTCATGAACTATTGCATCTTTAATGTCTTTTGCAGCAAAGAATCCGTCTGATAAAATATCTTTGAATTCTTTTTCTGAACTAAGAGCATCACTTATAAACAAAATATCCTGCTTATAGTCATATCCAGCTAGACCAGGCAGCTTTGATTTTTTTAAAAACACAACAGTTGGTTTTGAATAATCAGGCAATTGGCGGAAAGCTTCTTGAACGTTCGCCACTGTATCTCTAATTTTCTTACTATTGTTCTGAGTCCAAAAATCAAACTCGGTTCCGCTAAGTTTTTTGGTATTCACTCGAATATCATTCCCAACAACAAAAGACTGTTGTTTTGCCATTAAATCAATTGAACTCATACCCTGATTATACACCTTTTCCCCATCTTTCGCAACATACTTGCTATACCACTCTTTATAAGTCATATCAGCAGGTACTAGCTCGGTCTTACCTGTCTCTGGATTCCTTGCTCTGCGCTTCAACTTGCTGTAGTCTGCGTCCTCGTCGTATGCGACAGTAGTAGACCTACACCAAGGGTGCATAGGCGGACAATTGACGCCAGGGGTAGCCTTATCCCTATCATAGACCTTATTATCGTGCTCTTGGCAGATATGTGATGTACGCTTGTCTAAGACGGCTACAAAGATATACTTCTCTATGTCTGCTTCTTCATAGCTGAGTAGTTCCATTTGGTTATGAAAAAAGGCTGATTCTGTCCGAACCAAACGCCTCGCATCATTCTGACCGACATCGAATCGTTCAGCAATTGCTTGTGCCGTTTCTCGTGTTCCTCTTCCTGTCATGAGGCTCATGAGTAGTTCATCTTTTATGCTAGAAGTAAGCTTCCCCGTATTCTTCCAGATGTTTGTTGAGTAGGTACTTCCATCTCCTACCCAACTAAAAGACTGTAGATGTTTAATCTCGCTCTCAGGAAGCCCAGAAAAGCCATATGCCAGCCCTGTCTGCTGTTGCAGGTCAAAGGTAGCCTTGTAGTAACTATCCTTCATCAGGTCGCTATAGAAGGCGTCTGAGCCCGTCTTCTCTGAATGATAGATAGATTCACGCATACGATCTAAATCATCACTCAAACGCTCTAGGCGCTTCATACGAAAAGAATAAGCTGGGCTGTCTAAGTCAGCTAGTAATCTTTGGATGTTCGGGGCATTCGGTCTTGCTTCAAGTACTTTACGAAGTTCATTCAGATTTTTCTTGTCTTTCATGTTCTTCAAAACTTGTCTAGCGTCTACCTGACTTAGACCATAATCACGTTGGAACTTATCAAAAATCTTATTGACTTCCTTATCCAAGTAAGTCTTGGCTTCCTGATAGACCTTATCGAACTGGTCTGCCTGCTTTTCGGCCTTGTCCATCTGCTGGTAAATCAGATTGGCTTTCCTCTTCGCCCAATACTCCTGATTCTTCATCCTCTACCTCGTCTTCGGGTTTCGTGTTGTCTTTGTTGAACATCGACATGTCTTCCATGTTCTTCTTTTTCTCTTCTTCCAAGGCTTCCAGCTCAGCGTCAGGGTCTTCCACAAACGGCAAGAGAGAAATAAGCTGCCTATTGGTCACTTTACCTTCCAAATTGTTCACAATCTGAGAGATTTCCAGCAAGTTTTTGGGCAAACCACGGCTGAATTGTGGAACGATTGAATGAGACTCTAGTGCAATCTGTTTCATACCCAAGTAATGAGCAAAAATCGCAATACGCTGTCTTAATCCACGCTTGTAGTTCGCTTCCTTGGTCTTGGTAATCATCTCAAGGCCCATTAGCTTGAATTCCATAGCTCAATTTTGTTACCGTAGAGGCTCTTTATCCTCTACTTCTTACGGTTTCCCGTAAGTTCAGACTATCTCTTCACCCTTATCAGGGTGTCGGATTTCGTGGATATTTCTGCATATAAAAAAAACGATACTATGTACCGTTTCTCACTTAGCTTACTCTATCTAGTCGTTAAACCTTACTGATATTTCTACCAGCAGTGGTAATTGATTAGCTTCAGTAATATGTCACAAATCTCCCTTTTTCATCTCGAACAATTGTCTTACCAGACATGTCCACACCTTTTGAAAATTGTCTTAAATCGTATTTTTTATAATTCAATAAGATATCATCTATTGTTTCATCATTAACGATTATATCATCTCGTTTTATGGAACGATAATATCTGTAGACAAGAGTTGAAAAAGAAATGTTGTTTTCTTCAGATAATTTTTTTAGATAGTCTCTCAAGATATATCCCTTATACTTAACGTTATCAGAACGATTACGTTTATTTGTATGTTCAGGAACCCACCTACAATTACTTGGTGAGTAGTCTTTGTCATTATCTATCCTATCTAATTGCAAACCAAATTCTACTCCGTTTTGCATTGCCCAACTTCTGAACTTAGCTACATCACTAAATTCATCAGAAACACCTATTCCACGTTTCCCATACCATTTATAAGCCCAATGTTTTTCATCATAACACCTTGCTAACATAGAGTAATAAACTTGATTTAGATGTTTGTGCATTTTATCTTTTATCATTCATCTTCTCCTAGATTATTATACTCTTATTATACCATAACAGAATATAAATATCTAGGTTATTACTGTTTTGCGCCTTCCAATTTTAACCCGATTTATTACCTCAAAGTTACCTTTGAGGAGGGCAACTATTTCACCCCCGAAGTATTCCCTGCGAAATTCTCATCAGTCAAATTAGGCACATGGCTAAATGTGTAGATGTCCTCTTTAAGAGCTGTACGCAAGATTTCAGTAGCACTTTCGTCCAGCGTATTCTTCAAGAACTCAGCCCTTGCACTATCGCCCGGCAATTCCAAAAGACCTTCTTCAGAAAGAATCTTCATTGCTACCTTAGCGTCTTCTGGAGTGTCTGCTAACTGCGTGCCATACAAGACAAGTATAGACTCTACAGCCTGTTCCTTATCATTGACACGATTCCCCATCAAGGAATTATAAGCGTCTATCAAGCTAATTTGTTGCTCATAGTCACCAATTGCAAAGTGATTGTTGCGATATTCGATAATTGGGATTTGCCCAAGGTTGTGAGGGGTTACCTGCTCATTCTGAGTTGTTCCTGAATCTGTACTTCTCAGCACCATGTGATAGTGCAGATTTTCGGTAAAAACCTCAGCCTGGTACTTGGTAGTGTCTTTCGTATCGTCTTTTACTTCATAGTAATAGACCGCAAACAAAGGCTTCCGCTCAATACTATCATCGTAGACCATGAAAGTATTCTCCGGATCAATACTAGTTGAGTCCAACTCAGTCATACCCTCTTTAGCATAGATGTACTCGTAAGCACGACCATAGATAGCCATGTTCAAAGCATTCTGAGCATCTACTTGGTCAATCTCAGCACCATCAAAGGCTGTAAGTAGTTCATCGATATCACCGTCAGCAGTATTGTTATACTTGATAGGATTGCCCATAAAATAGCCCGTAGCCGTGTCTGCGATATCCTTGGCATGATTAGCTACCGTCTTGTAATTCGGTGCGTTCACGTTGCGTCTCGTGTGTTCTAAGATAGCATGCTCACCCAAATAGTAGCTTTTAAGCTTCTTCAAATGTGAGCTTTCAGTGTTATGTATCGTTATCAATTTGTAAATCAGGTCTTTCTTCAAAGAACCCTCATCGTATCCATCCCGTGGATAGGTTAAATATTGGTACATGTCTTTCCTCTCTATAGACCATAATCAGAACGTCTGCGGACGGTTGCTTTCCCACCTTCGATACATTGAAGGCTGTAACGTAGAGCATCCATCAAGTGGTTGTTTTTATCTTCTGGTTTATTCAGCCAATTTCCTTCTTTGTCTTGTTGATAACAATAGCTGTAAAATTCATCCATGATGTTTTTACAGTCTGGATGCACATAAATAGCGTATCCTTGTAACTTGGACACGCCAGCCATAATGCTATCCTTACCTTTACGACTCTCTTTAATTCGAGTTATACCATGTTCTGACCTTAATTCCTCAATCAGTCGTAATTCAGCGCTATCAGCAATGATTTGTGAGCGATGATAACCTTTGTCCTTTATCATCTTAGCAACTGCTTTGGTTATAAGACCGACTTTATACGCCTCATCAAAGACATAAATCTCTTTCGTCGTGTCATTTATCAACGAACAACACAAAGCAGTTGGATCATGAGTGAAACCAAAGTCAAGACCGATACATAATTTATTAGCTGAATCTTGTAGCAATTCATCTTTATTGAACTCTTTGACAGTCACGTTCTCGTATATTAAACCTTCAGCAACTCCCCATTCGCCATCGCAGACGATTCTAGCACGTCTAGGGTTCGTATGATACAAATCCTCATAGCGTTTGATATCGACTTCATCAAGCCACTCGTTGCATTTATAAGTAGTCGTAGTAGCGAATGTATCAGCTCGTCTCGTTTCTTCATCAAAAAACACACGTTTGAGCCAGTGCCTCTCATTCCACGGGTTAAATGTGACTGTGATTTGTTTAAAGAAATCAGGTACGTCTAAGCTACCACGGATTGACTCAACAACCGTACTGAACTTGTCTTCAGTCTCAATTTGATACGCTTCCTCGAACCATGCCCAACAAAGACTGCCGACATCGACCGTGATAGATGTGATTTTGAGTTCATCATCCAAACCACGGAACAGAATCTTTTGCCCAGTCGCTTTTATTGTTATTTCAGGCAAAGACTCGTTGAATTTAAATAAATGAGTCACACCTAACACATTACACGCCCATTTAAAATCCGTATAGGTAGATTGTTTGTTTGTATTCGAATATCTACGAATGACAAGCAAGTTAGCCCAAGGATATTTCAAAAGACGGACAACAAAATTCAAAGCAGTCGTCTTAGACTTCTTCGAACCACGGGAACCTTTTACAACACGATAAAGATTTCTTGATCGCCAAAACTGACCATATCCAATTCCTACCGTCTTAGGTAGGTCAACAACAATATCGTTCTGTTTAATCTGGTATGTCTGACTCATTCGCAAACACCACCGTTCCAGAAACGTCTGCCTCTACTTTGTCTGTCCACATCTTATGTCGCTTACCTAACAATTCAAGAGCTTTATTCCTATCGCTGTTCTTTGTTGGGTATTCGACAAGTTGAGGGATTTCATTGTAGACTTTTACAGACTTACCAGTCACGGGATCAGTCATCAACTCAGCTACTTTCGTCGTGACTACTGTTGTTTCTTTCGCTTGTCCCGACGCGATTTCTGACAGCATCACAAGAATTTGTTTTTGAGTTAAGATTTTTTCATCTTGCAATTCCTCCATTCGATTTTTGATGTAATCAGAAATTCCGACATTATCCAACAATTCAGAAGATCTTGCTTTAGCATATTTCTCACTATACCCTGCTTTTAAAGCTGATTGATAAGCATTACCTGAGATGATGTACTCATCTGCGAATCGTCTTTGTCTTTCATTCAATTTTCCATCACCTCCTTTCACAATAAAAAAAGTCACACGATGTGCGACCTTCCTGCAAGACGACTACTACCTTGCGTGTGTATTAAATTTTGACTTCTTTTTTATTTTTTGTAGTCTTTACAACCTCTGAGGGAATCAAACCCTCTAGCTTATAACTTATCCGGAGTATAATTAGCTACGCAATCATGCAAGGTCTAGTCGCTCCGCAACCATTTGTAAGTTAATGAGTGATATATGAATGCTAAGCCTACTGCCTACCCCATTCTGGGACACAAACACTCAAATGACAGCAGCTGGAATCGAACCAACTGGTCTAGCAGTAAAACGCACGTTTGGTAAAAGTTTCAAGGAGACCCAAACAACCTGCTAACCTGTCCTTACTGTCTAAGAGACCGAAGCCTCGGAAAAATATAATAAAGTATAAAGGAGACGTCAATTGACCTATCACTTGACAATACTATTTTACCATGTAAAATAAGCCATTTCCTAGCAATTTACTTGCAAATATCTCCCAAAAATTTACGAAAGACAATCAGCTTACCTTTTCGATAGGCTTCCGCAAATTCCAAAGCGCCTCTGCTAAGCATGCGGTAGAACTCACTTTCAGAATAGCCTAAGTCCATATAGATAGCCTTGTCTGATAATTGGATTTTCATATCCATGTACTTCTTTGTGATAACCTGCCGAACGTATGGATCCATAATGCAGTTCACAGCTCTCTCAATTTCCAAAACCTCTGCCTCTGCATCCACATGTTCGATAACCATATTCTCAGTGGCTGTGTTCTTACCAGTAAACGTCTTTGGTTCAAATGAGTAGGTCGTTGTAATTTTAGGCAAATACTCAGCGCCTGCCATCCGGACATACGAGCGATAACTCTCTAGAACGTCATATACATTTTTTTTGGTAAATTGCACGTCAACGCTTTTTAATAACCTCACAACATCGCTCCTTTATGATATAATATTTTTAGCGAACATATCACAAAGGAGTCAGCTGTGCTGGCTTTTTTCTTGCTTTGTTCCGTTTTTATATGTATACTGTATGTATACAAAATAAAGGAGAAACAAATGAATACTGTTAAAACTCGTAAGGTTGGGAACTCTGTCACTGTGACCATTCCCAAAACACTCAATGTTCCAGAAGGTCAGGAAATGTTTGTCTACAAGGGTGTAGATAATGTCATTGTCCTAGCTCCAAAAATTCCAGACCCATTTAGCGGCGATGCAGACCTACGCATGGAAGATGACTTTGAAGGGGTAAAATTCCTTGACAGCGAAATATGATTACATTCCAGAAAAACAGGACATCATCTGGATTGACTTCGACCCGTCTGTTGGACGTGAGATTCAGAAACGCCGTCCTGCTATTGTCGTCTCGCGTAGAGAATATTCGGAGCGGACGGGATTTGTTGCTGTATGCCCTATTACACACGGTCAAAGCAGACTAGAAGAACAAGGCCTGCTCGTTCCTGTGCGTTCCAATAAGGTAGATGGCTCTGTCAATCCACTCCAACTCTATACTTTTGACTTTAGAGAGCGCAAGGCTCAAAAAATCACAACCATGGATACAACCAGTTTTCAGAAGGTTGTCCAACTCTACAACTTCATCTTCGAAGCCTAGTCCTTATGGATTGGGCTTTTTTAGTTCTTCTCTAATTCCTCAATCAACCAATCAAGGTTCTTACGTGCTTTCTTCAGGTCTTCCAGACCGTTTTTCTTTTGAAACCGTAGCATATACTTGATTGCGTTGCCCCAAAAGAAAGCAGACGCTCCGGAAAGGCTCCCAACGAAGTTATGCACAACATCGATAGCCTCAAGACCGTTTGCACCTTGGTAGTGGCTTGGTTTGTTTATATTGTCAATTATTTCTGGGTTCATTCCTTATCCTCCAAAAGTTCTGGGTTTTCGTAGATATTGCCAATGACTTCATAATTCTTGCGAATATCTTCATAGTCCATAGCTTGAAACCATTCATCATCATAACTAGAATTAAGGTGAAACCCGATATTTTTTATTTTATATCCAAAATCTTCCTCATAAATCCATTTACCAAATTTAACTACGCTGGGCATTCCACTATTCCTAGAAACCACATCCTCCTCGAAAATCTCCACCCCGTTCTTATCCTTGAGTCCTGTTGATTGCATGAGGATCAATTCTGACTTTTCGATAGGAATAAGAAGTTTGGAGTCCGATGTTGGTTTTTCCATGTTGCAAATCAAGCCGTTATCTGTGATAAAAAAATGTTCTACGAATTTCTTTTCTACGCTATCCCACACTCTAAATTTTGGTGTCATGCCAAATCCTCCTCCTTCACAAAGCTGCCATCAATCCAACGACCCTTGCGATCTTTGATTTCTTGGTATGCCAGTTCAAAACACTCTTCAAAATCATAACCTAGCGACTTGCTGATTGATTTTAGATGACCAATCAATAGAGTCAATGATTTTATACGTAAGGTCATAAGTTTCAGATGTTGTTCTGTTTGAATGTTGCTAATACATGTATTTGCGTACGCGAATGATGTCATAATATCGTTCTTTCTAACATTCTTCGACTCTTCAAAAATACTATCCAAATCCACTTTGCTCAACAATCCCAGACCGACAATCACGACTGCGCAATCTCCAATGCTATCCTTGGTCAGCTTCTCATTCTTCTTGAGATAGCCTGCGCACAACTCACCGAACTCTTCGCTAAGTTTTAATGACTGCTTGTCTAGTCGTCCACCGTTTTCTAAATCACGGTCAATAAACCATTGTTTGACTTTTTCTAGTGTGTTCATAGTAGTACCTCATCCCCTACTCTAATCTTCTCATACACGTCCTTAGTAACTACGAAAATGCCGTAGTCACGAATAGTAAGCGTATATAGCTTGCCGTGTCGTCCTTTCTCGACGACTTTACCGAAAATCTCAGCGCCTGCGTTATCTGCCTTGTAAATAACCATAGGCTTCTTCTTTTCTAGTTCTGCAATCCTGTCCATCTGCCAGATGTTTAGTCCAGCAGATAGCAGAATCCAAATTGAGATAAAACGTTTCAATCTGCGACCTCCTCCTTCACTTTCCGTCTCAATTCTTTATTCTTTTTCTTCAACAAATCGCGCTCCAGCGCTCTAATCCGTCTCTTGCGTGCATCGCACGGTTTCGAATACTCGATTATCTTCTCTTCATTTTGCTCAATTGTGCGTTTCAGTCCTTCGATTACTACCTGTTTATCGTAATTCATCGTCTAAAAATCTTTCAATAGCTTCTCTATAGGAGACTTCCACCATACCGTCTAAGTCGTTCAGGGCTTCAATATAGTCTGGACGCCCTTGCCCATACTGCTTTTTCAAAAACTCAACAAAGAGATGAATTTCCTGATAGGTTACTCCAATCATATTTCTATCCTCCTATCAAATCCCATCAACTATCCTCTGCAATATCTCGTGATATTCGTAAATCTCCAGCTCAATCCTATAATTCTTATTTCCGGACTTGCCACCGTGCATGAACTCAGTCGATACTATCACGTTGTAATTATCATCTGTCCAAATCTTAGCGTCCGTCAAACCATCAAACAAAGCCTTGCTTGTGGGCGACCAGTTCGGTGGGTCATACTTCCGATTTGTCGGAGGATATATCCGAACCTTAACCTTGCAAGGTTTGTCCTCGCTGTAAGGTAAGCCAAAGTAATCTCTCAGTACATTGTCGCCCTCATATGCAGCTAACTGCCGTAAAAACTTAGTGATTTTAGCCTTTTGATGAAAGTGCGGTCTATCATTTGAGTTAATCATCTGCTTTCTGTTTAACTCAAATTTAAGGATCAATCTCTCCTTCATTCAACCTCCCTAAACACCTAGCTTTTTCCACGCTTGCTATTGCAAGAATGTCATTAGCTAAATCAAAGACTGTGTACCAATCCAGAACTCCTAACAAGTCCTTGTGTTCCTTTAGTTCATCAACTAAGCTTTCCAGTCGTTCCAATGGGTTACTTTCATACCCCAACAGATACCCAACGCTTACCCCGAAGTAGTCAGCTAATTGCTTTGCTTTTTCTGGTTTAATTTGGCTTTCTCCGTTTTCCCAGCGTGATAGAGTCTTTTCTGATATGCTCATTTCTTTTGCTATTTCCTTTTGAGATAGCTTTTTTTCTTGTCTTAATTCTTTTAGTCTATTCATCAAAACACCTCATTCAGTTCCATAATCTCATCGCTGCCATACTTTCTACCAAAATCCCACGCCTGCCAAATTGTGAGCAAAGCAAGCGTGAGTGAAATTCTTTGCGCCATTCGTCCAAAGTCACATAAATGTCACTGACGCATTTTCTAGTTCGCAGTTTTACAAGAATGCACGGCTTGTTGGTTTTTGAGTTGTTTCCAAAATGGAAATAGTTGGTTTATTTAATCAGTTCATCCAATTCTGCCTGCGTCAACGGTTCAATTCGTTGATAACCTTGGACAGTGTAATTTTTTTTGTATTCAAATCCCAAATCCGCAAGGCTATTCTTGAAATAGTCTTTTTCTTCCGTGTCGGCGAAATATACTTCCAAGGTCATTTTTTGGGTATATCGTTTTAAGCCGTTTTCAGCCCCTCTGACGGCTTCTTGTTGGTTTTGGGATAATTGCCTACTGTCTAAGATTTCGCCCGTTTCTGGGTCAAATTTTGCGGTCTCCGTTGATTTTGGCGCTTTCTCTTGTTGCTGAGCTAAAACTTCCTCACGTTCTCGTTCAGCTCGCTCTTGAGCCAATCTAACTTCTTCTTTTTGCTTTTCAAAAGCGTAGTCTGCCTTGATTTGTTCCAACACTTCAACCAAAGTCATGTCTTTCAACATCCGAATATATGGCTGGTCTGTCATTCCGTACTCAGCGCATTGCCCTGAGATTGCTGAGATGGTTTTCTTGTATTCTTCTTGTTTCTGAAACTCAAATGTGACCATGTCATCAAGTGACTTCATAGTGGCTTTTTTAAGCGTCACGCCGTCAGCCATGAAATCGCCAGCCTTGACATACTCAAGGGCCTTCTCGTCAAATAGACGAGGGTCAAGCATGTATTCTGACGCCTTATTTGTAATGTAACCCTTAACAGTATCCAGTCTGAGTGCTTTCTGGTGGTCTTCAAACTCTTTGACATCTTTCGCAATCTTTTTGATAACACCATCAAGCGGTTCAACCTGCTCTGTGATGTATTCGTTAAAATCATCAGCGGTTTTTGACAAAACCTTTTTGATTTTGATACGTTCATCAGATATCTGCTTGAACAGTTTTCTGAGATCAGCTAATACCTGCTTATCGTCCTTGATTGTCGAAGCAGTAACTGTGTAATTCTGGTACTTCGTTACCACCTCTTTAATATTTTGTTCAAACAACTCACGGTCTAAAATTTCAACCTGAGCTTGTGTTACACTTACTTGTAATTCTTGCATGTTAGTACTCCATTTCTTCTAAGAGTTCGCCTTGGACTGTCTTCTCAACTTGAGTAGGTTCAGGAACTGGGTGATTCGCCTCTTGTTCTTTATTGAATTGCTCAATCTGAGCCATCTTGCGTGTTACGACATCCTCTCGACTTTCTTGAGGTGTGACATCTTTGATACGGTCAAATGTTTCTCCGCCGTCATCCTCTGTGTACATATTGCCTAAATCCTCAGGGAAAGCCTCTCTAAGAGCATTTACCAGAGCCGTCTTTCTAATCATAGTAGCTGGCATAGAGTTCCAAGTGCTTTGTTTCTTGTCATATTCCTCACGGCTAACAAAGATCTCCACAGGTACCTTGAAATTTTTGCGGTACACTCTTGCCCATCCGCCTATCAATGTGTCTCCTGGGAGCATGATTGCCCCTTTGCGTTCGTGCATAACACCCTCGCTATCTGCCGCCACTACTCCAGCCTCAAAGCCTTCATAGTCTTTACATTGAGCGGCACGTTTCAAGAAAGCCTCTTTGGAGACAATTAAACTGAACTCTGTGCCTCCATTACGATTTTTGTAAGCCACAATGTAGACCTCGTTAGCAAATGGGTTAAGATTGCGACCTTTACATAAGGCTAGAGCCTGACCTATTTGTTTTTCAGTCAACAGGTTTTGTGGGTCAAAATACTTTTTGATGTCTGCCCCAGTCAATGAACTTGGGTCAATAGTAATATCACGTTTTGTCTGCGTTGCTAATTGATTATTTGTCATTTTCTTCTTCCTTTCGTCTTCTTCAAATTCCAATTTTCACGTTTTAAGTGTCTATTTTCGTTTTGCAATTTCAAAATAATATCCTGTTGGTCGTTGATGATTTCTCCGAGTTCAATTCCGAGATGCATATATTTAGCTCGCCATTTATCGATTTCTTCGTGTAGCTCCTGAATCATACTTCATCCCCCACGTATCGATACTGCCCACAGCCAACATAGATGTACTGGCTTGGGTCAAGTTCCTCACGTTCTTCAGGCGGTTGCATTATATCTCTGTCGTAATCAAACATGAGCATACACCTTTCCAAGTTCCAGCACTCGTTTCACATATCTAGCCTTTGATGTTAGCCCAAGATCCAGCAATTCGTTTTTTTCTTCATGATTGGCCAAAAGCCATACACGGTTTTCAAGTTCAATTCTAGTCATTAGCGTCTCCTTTGCTCTACCCCAAATACTTTTCATAGCGTGATCTTCGTGGTTCTGGCAAGGCTAGAGGCTCAGGGCGCAATCCTTGAGGCGGTTCGTTGTCGTAGGTGAAGCCTTTGAACTCTCTGCGGATATTCTTGCGGATTTCTTGTCGCTGTGCCTCTCTACCACGTTCGTATGCTTGGTTGTAACCTTGGATAATCATAGACGCAAATTCTTGCTCTTCTCGTCTTTCTTCTTCCTTCTGGCGGATTTTCTCCTCTTCCTGCTTATCCATCTGATGAGCTAGAAGCCCTGCACCGATAAATCCTAAAATCACTGCACCAGTTCCTAAAAGCTGGCTAACTAATGGTGGTTCAAACATTATTCTTCCTCTTCATCATCTTCTTCTGCCATATTCTGCTTAATCGCCTCACTTGGGCTCATGCCATCCAATACATCCTTGATGACATGTGAGATGTCGTGGGTTACTTTCAACGGCTTTTCTAACTCATTAGGTAGCCCCAAAAGTTTTGTAGTTAGCAATCCAAGCGTAGATAATTTATGTAGCTTTTTTTGTAACTGTTCAATGCGTTCAATTTTTTCCTGTTGCGCTTTGATAATTTGGTCTTTGTTAATCATTGTTTTTCTCCTGTGGATAACTCAGTTATCCCTTTCTTTTATTTAGATTAGTAGTAGTTTGTTGTAAAGTTAGTAGTTATTATTCTGCTATCGTGTCATCTTAACGGTTTTAGACATTTCTTTCTTCCATGATTGACTGCCTCGATATTGCAGATAAGCATCAAAACCTTTGATTGTGACAAGCTGACCATCGTTTCTAAGGTATTTTTGTTGACTAGGTAATTTTTTCATCTCTCGCCTCATATCTCCCGCTTGTCGTTTTGAACATCCAAAGATGTGCTCTAGTTCTTCATCGTTTGCAGAAATCTTCTCGATGATCACGTCTTTAATTCTCACGATTTGAACTGTTTCCATTTTTGCTCCTTTCGTGGTATAATTTTCTTGAATAATTTTGTCATGCGCCTGATTGCCGTCAGGTGCTTTTTTGCTATCTCCTTTTCTGCTATAATGAAACCAGAAAGGAGGTAATATTATGACTGAAATTCACGCATGTCTTTGCGGAAATTGGGTGAACCTATCAGCCGACGACGATTGTGTAATGGGACCAAATATGGCTAGTCCTTACATTTGGTGGGAAGAAAATGCAGAACTCTACTCACCAATTTCTAAACCTGAAGCAAACTCGATGTACCATCAGGATTATATCTACATTCACTATCGTGGCGCTGACTATCGTATCCATCCAATGTTCATTCAAATCGTTTCTAGATAACTTTTTCTAGTCTGCTAGAAATGATTTCTAAATCTAAGTCGTCCAGTTTCAACTGGTCGGCTTTTTGATTTAAACGAGCTTCGATAGCTTGGTTAATTTCAAACCATTCTATTTTTGTAAATCGGCTCCTGAATTTTAGAAATTCCTTTACTGCTTCTTTCATACTGTCCTACTTTCCATCGCCCTGAGTTCAATCTCATGGCTGACTTGTTTCAATAGCTTCTCACACGCTATTTTAACTTCTCTGTACGTTGTAGATTCGCTGATGAAGTAATCAGCAAGTTCGATAATTTTATCTTCCATTCAAC
>NZ_VMKU01000021.1:0-3303 GCF_013276315.1 Streptococcus sp. 2741
AACCTCAAAACAGTGTTTTAAGCTGACTTCGTCAGTTCTATCTACAACCTCAAAACAGTGTTTTGAGCTGACTTCGTCAATTTTATCCACAACTTCAAAACAGTGTTTTGAGCAACCTGCGGCTAGTTTTCTAGTTTGCCCTTTGATTTTCATTGAGTATCAAAAAGCAAGCCATTTTCGGCTTGCTTTTTTCATCTTTAAAAGTGATTGGTCTGATTAACGAGGTGGTAGTCCAAGGGCAATACGGCCATAGCGACTGATTCGTGTGATTTTCCAAGCAGGCGACCAGGTAACTTCAACCTTGACATCTTCGATTCCCTCGATTTGTTTCAGACCTGCAACGATTTCAATAGGCAGGCTTTCGGCACAATCACAGGCGGTGTCAGTGAAGGTCATGACAATCTTGCAGAGACCTGTTTCGTCCAGATTGATTTCATAGATCAGCCCTAGATTGTAAACATCCAATTCCACATCTGTATCAAAAACCTTCTCTAGTTTTTCGATAATTTGATCTTGCAAGGCCAAAGCACGGTCATTGATTTTGATATCCTCTCTCATTACAGTCCCTCCACATGATAAATATCCCCTATTTTCTCATAACTCTGACAATTTGGCAAGCTTTTGATGAATTTTCTGAAAAATATGATAAAATGAAGAAAATACGGAATCAAGGGGAAGTCTATGGAGCAGATTGGAAAAGTCTTTAGACAATTACGAGAGTCAAGAAATATCTCACTGAGACAAGCAACCGGGGGACAATTTTCGCCGTCTATGTTGTCCCGCTTTGAAACAGGTCAGAGTGAGCTTTCGGTGGAAAAGTTTCTATTTGCCTTGGGAAATATATCTGCCAGTGTAGAGGAAATTCTCTTTCTGGCGAGAGGTTTTCAGTATGATACAGATTCTGAGTTGAGAAAAGAAATCATAGATGTCTTGGATCCAAAGAATATAGCTCCTCTTGAGGACTTGTATCGCAAGGAGTATCAAAAGCATGTCCATTCTCAAAACAAACAGAAACATATTTTAAATGCCATTATGATTAAGTCTTATATGAAGAGCATGGATGATACGGTAGAGTTAACGGCAGAGGAAGGGAAAGTCCTTCATGATTATTTGTTTTCTACCGAGATTTGGGGAATCTATGAACTCAATTTATTTTCAGTCAGTTCACAATTTCTATCTGCTTCTCTTTTCACTAGGTATGTTAGAGAGATGGTACGTAATACTTAATGAAAATCAAAAAGCAAACAAGGAAGATAGCCGAAGGCAGTACTGGCGTACGGCAAGGCGACGCTGACAAAGTTTAAAGAGATTTTCGAAGAGTATTAGCCCCAAACTTCATCCGCAATTTCCTGGATGAGGGCAATGGCTGATATCAATGTTAAGGAGCTTAGTTATCATGTTACTGAAAATGATGTAGCGATAACTTTTTAAACAATCGTGTATAAAAAGATTTCAATTTTTAAAACCTTAACTATTAAGCTATTCAAATCTATAATTGAATAAAAAAGCGAACAAAACAAAATTCTGATTACCAGAAAAATAGTTTTGTTCGTTTTTTTATATTTGGGGTCGGAATTTTGTTCCAGCCTCTTTTTATTATTGTTGAAAATAGCCTTGTCCTTTCAAACTTCTAAAAATAGGTTGGCTAAGTAGGGTGATGGTTACTAGTTTTCCAAGGTCAGGGAGTATAAATGGTAGGACACCGACTGTAGTAGCTTGTGCTAGAGGCATACCCGATAAGAGATGTAGTCCCAGGATGCCACCGACAAAAACAAGACTATCTCCTAGTAGATTGGCCAGAAAAATTTTAGGGGGACTGGTTTTGGGATGGGTCAGATAGGCGGTCACTCCGGCATAAAGCAAATCAAACCAGAGGTAGCCTGCACTTGGTCCGACCAGGACATGAAAACCAGCACTTCCCCCAGCAAAGACAGGAAGACCGATTCCACCCAAAAGGAGGTAGAGGCCTACAGATAGAAGAGCTTCACGAGGACGAAAGATAGTAGCAATTAGCCCAATCGCTAAATTTTGCAATGTGAAGGGAACAGGACCAAGGGGAAGGGTAATCTGAGCCAGCACAGCAATCAAGGCAGCCCCGATAGCTGGAAGAACTAAGGTGTATGATTTTTTCAAGATTGTCAACCTCTTTTTGTTTTTATGGTAATTATTATAATGGATTTTGACAGATTGTCAACTTTATTTTTAAACATAGGTAACAAATAGTGTGGCAGTTGAAATGTATAGTTTAAAACTATATATACCTCAAGAAAAGAGTAATGCGATATAATCGATAAATGCTTGTTTAGGGAATCCTTTGCTGGTATAATAGAAGCATCTATTACAACTGATATAGTTTGAAACTATGTTTCTATCAAGGGGGTTCTGTCATGTCTGATTTATTATCGCTTTATGAAACGTTAAAATCAAAGAAATGGGTCAATCTAAGCCATCGTATTGATGAAAATAGCCCGCATTTCCCAGCTCTTCCAGCCTTGGAAAAGAAGGATTTGTTCACTTTGAAGGATGGATTCCATGTGCAACAGTTTTCTGTGGTTGGTCAGTACGGTACCCACATTGATGCTCCGATTCACTTTGTTGAAGGTGGTCGTTGGTTGGAGGAGATTGACCTCAAGGACTTGCTTTTGCCTCTTTTTGTTATCGATAAGTCGGCAGCAGTAGCTGAAAATCCAAACTATATTTTGACGAAGCAAGATATCTTGGACTTTGAAGCGGAACATGGACAAATCCTGCCAGAGTCTTTTGTAGCTTTTCGGACAGACTGGTCCAAACGTTGGCCTGATCAAGATGCTATGCGTAATCTTGATGAAAATGGGGTGCAACAGAGTCCTGGATGGAGCCGAGAAGCCTTAGAATTTTTGATTCATGAACGTCAGGTCAAGGCCGTCGGTCATGAGACTTTTGACACTGATGCAGGCATTCCTGCTGCTGAGCATGGGCTTCTCAATGAATACTATCTCTTGGAGCAGGATATTTATCAGGTAGAAGTATTAGCCAACCTAAATCAAGTGCCTGCTACAAGTGCCCTGATTAGTATCAGTTTCCCTAACTGGAATCAAGCGACTGGTTCGCCTGTTCGTGCTTTAGCAATTTTACCTTAGAAATAGAATTGGAGAAAAAGATGACACATACACACGCACCTTTCCGAGTAGATCATGTTGGTTCCTTCCTTCGTCCAAAAGCGCTTGTTCAAGCGCGTGAAGCCTTCGCAGCTGGTGATATCAGCCAAATTGAGTATGAATATGATTTGAGTGAATAGTAAGTTAAACCCCAATTATTCACCCC
>NZ_VMKU01000022.1:0-22805 GCF_013276315.1 Streptococcus sp. 2741
TTTTCATTGAGTATAAAATTCATTGTAACAAAAAAGCGACATTTCCCCAATGACAGAAATGTCACTCCTATAAACTCTTTAACGATATCTCTCTAGATCCTCGGCCCATTCATTATCTAAACTAACGAGTAACTTCTCATTACCAAACATCCTCGCCATCATTTTTGCTTCTTCATACTTTTGTTTGGCTGTATCATAATCGGTATGAATATAATATTTCCACTCCACCATCAAGACAATCGGTTGCTTTTGGAAATCTCGTGTTTTTTGCCCTATTTTATTTAAGGTCTCGACTGCCCTCTTAAAATAAGGAAACAACCCCATAATCTCTATACAAGTTAAAGAAGCTAACAAGGAATCTCTAAGTAAGTCCAAACAATCGAACTCTATCTTATCAACCTGAGAACTTAGTTTGTCATGAAAACAAAGAATGGTTTCATGCTCAGATTCTTTTATCTCACCCATATTTAAACCATCCATTAACTGACAGTTGAAATACAGTCTCAGTTTCAACAAGTCCTCAGCCCTATATACATCTCTGGATAGTAAATCTTGAAGACTGTCCTCAATCACACTGCTTCCATATAAAGAATTACTAGTCATTCTCACTTCATCTATTGCTTGAAGACAATCCACTATCATCTTCTCATCACGTGGCAAATCATCATAAAAACACTCAAAAATCTCATCGAAATATTCTTCCTTTTGTCCCTGCAACTCCTTGTCTCCGTAGTCAGGGTGATGTAAAAGAAAGTACTTTAATTCTTGGTAGCGTTTAGGCAGTTCCTTATAATCTGGCATCAAGACGTAGGATGGAATTTCTAATCTATCTGCAATATATTCTAGTGTTTTTATCGTCGGGCGAAATTCTCCTTTTTCAATCCGCACCAACTGACGCACTGATAATTCAGACTCATCCCCGCAAAAAACTGGACGACTAAGTCCTTTTTCTTCTCTTAAGCCTCTTACTTTTTCACCAAAACTGTTCATTCCTTCGGTTTTCTCCTATATTTTAAAAATATAATTTTTTATATTCTATCATAGTTTGGTGAAAACGACAAAAAAGAGACAGGATAACTCCTGCCTCTAAACTGATAAACAATTATTTACGGCGTCCTGGTCTTTCTTTGTAGCCATAATATGCATCTGCCATAATTTCTTCCATGTCAGCTACCATTGGCAAGCGTGGGTTAGCAGGAGAACATTGGTCTTCATAAGCAAGCAAAGCAATTTCATGCAAGCTGTCTTTCCAAGCTTTTTCATCAATTCCTTGATCCTGGAAGTTCATCTTGATACCTACTGCAACACCAAGTTCGTAAACAGCTTTAGCGTATGCCTCAACTGCTTCTTCTGGAGTTGAGTGAGGCAAGCCAAGCATTTTCGCGATGTCTTGGAATTTCTCATCAGCTTTCCAGTAGTTGTATTTAGGCCATGTAGTAGTCTTAGCTGGACGAGTTCCGTTGTAACGGATAACGTACGGAAGCAAGATAGCATTTGTACGTCCGTGAACAGTGTGATGAACACCACCAATCTTATGGGCCATTGAGTGGCTCATTCCAAGGAAGGCATTAGCGAAGGCCATACCAGCCATTGTAGACGCATTGTGCATTTTCTCACGAGCTTCTGGGTCAGCTGTCTTAACAGATTTTTCCAACCATTCAAAGACAAGTTTGATTGTTTGAAGCGCAATACCGTCTGTATAGTCGTTAGCAAAGTTTGAAGTGTAGGCTTCAGTCGCGTGTGTCAAGACATCCATACCTGTATCAGCAGCGATAAAGTCTGGAACTGATTCAACCAAAGCAGGGTCAACAATGGCAATAGTCGGTGTCAATGAGTAGTCAGCCAATGGGTATTTGCGGTTGTTTTTCTTATCAGAGATAACGGCAAATGGTGTTACTTCTGAACCAGTACCTGAAGTTGTTGGGATACCGATGTACTTCGCTTTCTTACCAAGTGATGGGAAGCGGAAGGCGCGTTTACGGATATCCATGAATTTTTGAACCAAGTCACGGAAGTCGATTTCTGGTTGTTCGTAGAAGAGCCACATTACTTTGGCTGCATCCATTGGTGAACCACCACCAAGAGCAATGATTGTGTCTGGTTCAAATGCTTTCATCACCTCAGCACCACGTTCTACAGTTGTGATGTCTGGATCTGGTTCAACATCTGAGAAGACTTGGATAGTTACACGGTTGCTACGTGCGTTCAATTGATCGATAACACGTTGAACGAAACCAAGTTTTTCGATAGATTTGTCTGTAACAATCAGAACGCGTTCAATATCTTCACATGTTTGAAGGTATTGGATAGAATTGCGTTCGAAGTAAATTTTTGAAGGAACTTTAAACCACTGCATATTATTTCTCCGTCTTCCGACTTTTTTGATATTCAAGAGGTTAATGGCACTAACGTTATCCCCAACTGAGTTGCGTCCGTAAGAACCACATCCAAGTGTCAATGATGGCAAGAAGGCATTGTAAACGTCCCCGATACCACCGAAAGTAGAAGGTGAGTTACAGATAACACGAATAGCTTTAACAGCTTTACCAAATTCTTTAGTCAATTCGTCGTCAGCTGTGTGGATAGCTGCTGAGTGCCCAAGACCGTTAAATTCAACCATTTGACGAGCCTTAGTAATACCATCTTCACGGCTTTCAGATTTCAAAACTGCGATAACTGGTGACAATTTTTCACGAGTCAATGGCTCATTTTCACCAACTTCTTTACATTCAGCAGCAAGAATGTTTGTTCCTTCTGGAACTGTAAATCCTGCTTGTTCTGCAATCCAAGTTGCTGGTTTACCAACGATATCAGCGTTCAATTTCGCACCAGCACAGTTTTTGCTGTTTGCTTTCACGCCGAAGCAGAATTCTTCAAGAAGAGCTTTTTCTTTTTTGTTTACAAAGTAAGTGTGATAAGATTTGAACTCTGCTACAAATTCATCGTAAATTTCTTTATCAATGATAACCGCTTGTTCAGATGCACAGACCATACCGTTATCAAATGATTTAGACATAACGATATCGTGTGCTGCTTGACGGATGTTTGCTGATTTTTCAACATAAGCTGGAACGTTTCCGGCACCTACCCCAAGAGCTGGTTTACCACATGAGTAAGCCGCTTTAACCATGGCATTACCACCTGTTGCAAGAATTGTTGCAACGCCTTCGTGGTTCATAAGCGCACTAGTTGCTTCCATAGATGGTTCAGTGATCCACTGTACACAGTTTTCAGGAGCACCAGCTGCGATAGCTGCATCACGAACGATTTGAGCTGCGTGAGCTGATGACTCTTGAGCTGATGGGTGGAAGGCAAAGACGATTGGATTACGTGTTTTCAAAGCAATCAATGATTTGAAAATAGCTGTTGAAGTTGGGTTGGTTGTTGGAGTAATACCACAAACAACACCAACTGGTTCAGCAATAAGAGTCAATCCTGTTACATCGTCTTCTTCGATAACGCCAACTGTCTTAGTGTGGCGCATGTTGTTTACTACGTGTTCACAGGCAAACAAGTTCTTAGTTGCTTTATCTTCAAATACACCACGTCCTGTTTCTTCAAAGGCATGTAAAGCCAATTCTCCGTGGGCATCCAAAGCTGCTACTGATGCTTTGGCAACGATGTAGTCAACTTGCTCTTGATCCAATTTACGCATTTCTTCAAGGGCAACTAGAGCTTTTTGAACCAACTCATCTACGTGTTTTTCAGCAACGAGTTTCTTTTCCTCTGGTGTCACAGTTTTTTTATCAGCCATATTTTCCTCCATAGCTTTCAAGGATCGATATCCTTTGTTAATTTTTTCACAAGTTTATTATAACGCATTATTTCAACTTTGTAAACAGTTTCATAAACATTTCACAAAGAATTTTTAAACTCTTGTGAAACTTTTCTCATTTTCTTTTCTTATCAGGTTTTATCTTTGAAGTTTGTGAAATTTATTTCAAATATTTTTTATTTCACAAACTTGCTTGGAAGAGGGATTTGGAAAGAAAAGGATTTGCAAGTAAGCGCTTACTTAAAACTTCTAACAATACCTCCTTTGATAAGGAGGCTTTATTTTTGTTGAAAAACGCCTTGTTTAAAAGTCCCTTCATAAACAACTTCTTGTTCTGTTGTTAGTTTTCCTTTTCCTTCAGCCTGACCATTTACAAAATCACCTTCGTAGGTCCAACCTTCTTTAGATTGAAAAGTACCTTTTCCATTGAAGGCTCCATTGTTGAAGCCACCTGTATATTGGTCTCCATTTTGGAAGGTAATGGTACCTTGCCCATTCATTTTACCACGGACAAGACTGCCATCGTAAACAATCGTTCCATTATCAAGCTTTAGAACACCTTTTCCGGGAATATTTAGAAAAAAGACGAGTACAGCACAAAAAACAATGGTAACTACTGCTAAAAGCTCTAAACGTGGACGAGTCAGATACACTCGATACTTTTCATAAAAATTCTTAAGATTTTCCACCTTCACTCTCCTTTTCTAAACGTTCTAACCATGCTTGACAACCCTCCTGAACACGTCGATAGGTTTCCTCAAAATCTCCTGTATACCAAGGGTCTGGAACACTTTCAGATGCAAATGAGCAAATCTTATCTTGACAGTCTGCTGGACACATCTGACGTAAGTCAGAAATATTTGAAGCGTCCATTCCGATAATATAATCAAAGGCTTCAAAATCTTCCTTACTAATCTGAAGCGATGTCTTGTTCTTGTCATGAGGAATCTCATACTGTTGAAAAATTCCCTGAGTCCCCTTATGAATCGGATTGCCATGTTCCCAAGAGGAAGTTGCTCGACTTTGGATTTCGTAGTTATCTGTCATTGATTTCATAACAAACTCGGCCATAGGGCTACGGCAAATATTTCCCAGACAGACAAAGACTAATTTTTTCATCCCACTTCCTTTCTTTTATAGAAAAACGGGAGTTCGTGATCCCGTCTTATTTTTCAATTGCGCCTTCTAGTGAAGCTGTTTCTTTCAGCGGTAATACTGTCTTGATAGCAGCTAGTTCAAAAGTCAAGTAAACTCCATCTACGTCAAGAACAATTGTTCCCTTCTCCGTATCTACTTCATCGACTGTTCCATAAAGGCCCCCGATTGTAATCACTTCATAGCCTTTTTGTAATTTATTCAAGCTTTCCATACGCTTTTGTGCTTGTTTCTTTTGAGAGCGTTGCGTAAAGAACATCAAGCCCACCATAGCCACAAGAATGATTAAAAATGTATATTGTGATTCCATTATATTCTCCTTTGTCTTTTACATAGAACTACTATATCAAATTTCAGTTACTTTTACAAGATTGTACCTTGCTTTTCTAGTAAGAAAAACCAGAGCTTGCGCCCTGATTTTTAGGATTATTTCAAGTTTTGAACAACTTTTACAAGATTTTCTACAGTAAAGCCATATTCTGCCAATACTTTTGGTGCTGGGGCAGAGGCTCCGAAGGTATCAATACCTAGAACGGCACCATCAAGACCAACGTATTTGTACCAGCTTTGAGTTGCACCCATTTCGACTGCAACACGACGGCGGACTGCATTTGGAAGAATTTCTTCCTTGTATGCTGTATCTTGTTTATCAAAGACATCTGTAGATGGCATGCTGACTACGCGGACTTTTGCACCTTGACTAGCCAATTCTTTGGCAGCTGAGACAGCAAGATTAACCTCTGAACCTGTCGCAATCAAGATCGTATCAAAGTCTGCTGCATTTTCATAGACAACATAGGCACCTTTTGCAACCTTGTCGAAGTCTGTTCCATCTTCAACAATCAAGTTCTGGCGTGTCAAGACAAGGGCAGTTGGTGTTTTCTCACTTGTCACTGCAAGGTACCAAGCTGCTTGCGTTTCACGCGCATCTGCTGGACGGAAAACATTTAGATTTGGCATAGCACGAAGACCGGCTAAGTGTTCAACTGGTTCATGAGTTGGACCGTCTTCCCCAACTGCGATTGAATCGTGGGTAAAGACATAAGTCACAGGAAGTCCTTGTAAGGCTGACAAGCGAACAGCTGCTTTCACATAGTCAGAGAAGACGAAGAAAGTACCACCGTATACACGAAGTCCACCGTGAAGAGCCATCCCGTTCAAGATCGTTCCCATTGCAAATTCACGAACACCAAACTGAATGTTGCGGTTCAAGCGATTGGCATCGTCTTGAAGTCCGTCAGTCTTGATATAAGTCATGTTTGAGTGAGCTAGGTCAGCTGATCCACCTAGGAAGGTTGGTAATTTAGCTGCCACAACATTCAAGGCGTCTTGACTTGAATTACGAGTTGCTTGAGAAAAACCATTTTCTAAAGCTGGGAAGTCTGCTGGAGTCACTTCGACTGGATCACGTCCGTCGATGATGGCTTCTACTTCTGCAGCCAGTTCTGGATGAGCTTCTTTATAATCTGCAACTAATTTAGTCCAAGCTTGATAAGCTGATGCGCCACGGTCTGCAACATGTTCTTTGAAATCAGCATATACTTGTTCTGGAATTTCAAATGGTTCGTAGTCCCAACCGAGGGCTTGACGAGTTGATGCAGTTTCATCTGCTCCAAGAGGGGCGCCGTGTACAGCATTAGTTCCTTGTTTGTTTGGAGAACCGTATCCAATAACCGTCTTCACTTCAATCAAAGATGGCTTGCCTGAAGCTTTTGCTGTTTCGATAGCAGCATGGATGGCTTCCAAGTCTGTTCCATTTTCAACCAAGGCAGTATGCCAACCGTAGGCATTGTAACGGTCACGAACACTTTCTGTAAAGGAATCCTTTGTCTCACCATCCAAGTTGATATCATTTGAATCATAAAGAACAACCAACTTATCCAGTTTTTGCAAACCTGCGTATGAAGCTGCCTCGCTTGAGACACCTTCCATCAAGTCTCCGTCTCCACAGATAACGTAAGTATAGTGGTCAAAGATATTGTAGCCTTCACGGTTATATTTGGCTGCCAAGAAACGTTCTGCTTGGGCAAAACCAGTAGCAGTTGAAATCCCTTGCCCTAGAGGACCTGTCGTAGCATCAATCCCTGCCGTATGACCAAATTCTGGGTGACCTGGTGTTTTTGAACCCCATTGACGGAAACTCTTGATTTCATCCATACTAACATCTTCAAAACCAGAAAGGTGAAGAAGAGCATAAAGGAGCATTGAACCATGACCTGCTGAAAGAATAAAGCGGTCGCGGTTAATCCAGTTTGGTTGAGCTGGATTGATATGAAGTTGTTTTGTAAAGAGGCTGTAAGCCATCGGAGCCGCTCCCATAACCACACCTGGATGACCTGAGTTGGCTTTGTTGATGGCGTCAATACCTAGGAAACGAATTGCATTAACAGATAGATTTGACATAGAATTTCCTTTCTATTTGAGGTGATTATTGAATCACACATTCTATTCTACTATTATATGAAAATTATCCGTATCATGCAACATACGGATAACCTCCAAAGAATATTTTTATATTATAGCAAAGCTTTAAATTGAATGTTAGAGTCTTGTTCAAAACAATCGTCAAAACCACGTGGATGATGGTATTCTACTAAGTGTTGATCTTGAGGATAAGTATACTTACCGCCAACTTCCCAGATAAATGGATGGAAATCGTATTGCAAGCGATCTTTTCGCATTTTCCAAAGTTCTAGAATCTCATTAGTAGAAGCCATGAAGTTAGACCAGATATCATAGTGAACTGGGATAATGACTTTGGTACGCAGATTTTCTGCCATACGAAGAAGGTCGATAGATGTCATTTTGTCTTGGATACCTACCGGATTTTCACCATAGTTATTCAAAGCAACATCAATTTTAAAGTCTTTACCATGTTTTGCAAAATAGTTTGAGAAGTGAGAATCTGCACCATGATAGATGGTTCCACCTGGTGTTTCAAAGATATAGTTAACAGCCTTTTGAGCCATTTCTTCATCTGTAACAGCCAAGCCAGCAAGTTCACCGCCTGTCTCATCAGCACCGTTCACTGGGAGAGTTACCAAGCAAGTACGGTCAAATGATTCTACTGCATGAATCTTCATATCTTTTAATTCGATAGTGTCACCTGGCTTCACAACGATGATACGTTCTTTTGGAACCCCCCATCCTTCCCAGATTCGTCCACAGTGGTAAGGACCGATAAACTTAACATGCTCTAACTTAGGATTGTTGAGAATTGCTGCAGCTGTGTATGGGTCGATATGATCACTGTGGAAGTGTGAAACTAAGTAATAGTCTAGTTCGTTGATAGCAAATGGATCGATAACCATTGGCTGAACACGCAAGTTTGGTTGCAACTTACGAACACCTGCCATATTTGCCATTTGGTGCCCACGAACCATATCTTTCACTTTTTTGGTTGATTTTCCACGGTTTGACCAAAGGTCCATGACAACGTTAGCACCAGCTGGTGTCTTAATCCAAGTACCACAGTTGCCTAGCCACCACATGGCAAAGTTGCCTTCAGGTACGACTTCTTCTTCGATTTCTTCGTTCAACCATGTTCCCCACTCTGGGAAAGTGGCTAAAATCCATGACTCTCTTGTAATTTCTTTGACGTTTGGCATATGTCGCCTCCTTTGGATATAATTGTTATCTTTGAGATTAGTATACCACCCTTCAAAACACTAAAAAAGACCAAGAAAAACACAGGTTTGTGTTCATCATTGGACTGTCCTTCAAATATCTTCCAAAAAAGCTTGAACTACTATTTCTTGATTTATAAGTGTTTGAACCTCTTCTTGGAACTTACTAGCCAACTTGCTGTCTGCAATATAAGACGAAATAAGACTAGAAAGATTTTCACTGAAACTTTTGCCCTCATTACCAAATATATTGTGTTTAAGATAGTCTAGCATTCTCAAAATATCTTCTGCTTCAAGGATAGGATTAACCCTTAAAATCGGAAATCTGCTATCCAAATCATCATTAGTAGTAATCACTACATCAACTTGTGCAATATCTTCCACACTCTTAAATTGTTCTGTTGTAAATACAGTGTCAATTTGCTCATTTGGAAAATAAAGTTTGCATTGTTTCAGCAAAAGTCTCGAAACCGCAACACCTTCATCACAAACAAGATAAACTTTTTTCATATTTTTTTGAGACGATGGTGTATACTTTAAAAATCCTCCAATATGAATCGTCAAATAGGCAATATCATCGTCTGTTAGCCGAATAAACCATGCTCCTTCTAAAATTTCCGCAGATTTTCTAGTGACTAAAAATAATTCTCCATACTTGGATCGAATTTGTTTTGTTAGAGGATTTTTAGAAAAAATACCGTAAGTCTTTCTAAATAACAAGGCTTTACAGTGGATCATCAAATTTCGTAACAAATCATCCTTGTTCTCAATCTCCATTCGGATTTGTGATTCAAAATACCAGATAAATTCTTCTAAAGCAAGTTTTAATTGCCGAAAATCATCACTTTCTGCATGAATATCCAAATCTTTACGATAGGAGAGGAGGAGAACAGCTACAAGAGAAACTTCAAGTCCTGACAAAGAAATTTCAAACTTTTGAAACAACCGTTCTCCTAGCTTCTTAGACACCTGATACTCTATTCTTTTTCTTATCAAAGAAAATTCTTTCTCTATATCCTGATGTCTTTCTTGATACTGTTCAACATTATGACAGCTTAACAGCAAATAAGGTAGAACCTGCAACATAAAAGTTATTTCATGATGGTTTATTTTCTTCCCTAAATCTTGTTCAACTAAAGGAACCTGTTCCTTAAAAAATTGGTTCATTTCAACAGAAAGCAAACACTCATCATCTAACCTCTCTTTCATCTTATCTTCTAAAATAGATACAAAAGTGGCATTTTCTTCCATAAAAATATGATATAGAAGCGATTGAAGATACTGAATTTTATTAAGAGGGTGGGCATGAAGGTGGTATCCCTGTGACTTGCTCACTTGCAAGATCACCTGATATTGTTCCAAAGTTAGTTGATAACGAATACTATTCAAATCATTGAGAACAGTATTCCTAGATACCTCTGTTAACTCTATCAATTTTTCAATCGTAATACGTTCTTTAGAAATACCTATCCATAGTAACATTATCATCATACGTTCATGCGCACTCATGATATAATCGTACGAATCTACTTCCGATAATAGTTTACAACAAGCATCTCTCTGCTCTTCCGTTAAGTGAATACCAATTCGTGGAATACTAATGATGTGAAGCGCCTCGTCAACCAGAGCAGCATTGATTTTGTCAATGTGATAATAAATTTTCCTTCTTGACTCTTTCAAATCTTTCGAAATCGCCATAATCGTTTTGGACGTTTCTTGATCCATCAAATATTGAAGCAAATCACAACTTGCCTTATCCAGTACCATATTAAAAAATCCCCCAAATCTATTGATATCACAGCAATTCTTTTTATTTTACCATATATATCAAGCGCTATTTCTAAAAAATCTTTCAAAATTACTTCAACTCCAACTTTACTCTCAATAAAAATCAAATGTAAAAAGAGGAGCTAAATTTATCTTTTTCTCCTCCTTCATCGTTCTTACTTTTGACCATAATAAGCATTTGGTCCATGTTTACGTTGGTAGTGTTTTTCTAGTATGTACTGGGGAGCAGGTCCAACTCTTGGATTGATTTGTTCTGTAAAGCGATTCATCTTTGATACTTCCTCTAGTACGACAGAGTGATAAACAGCATTCTCTGGATTTTTGCCCCAGGTGAATGGACCGTGATTGCGTACAACAATTCCTGGTACTTCAACCGGGTTAAGTCCGCGATGTTCAAACTCTTCTACGATAACCAGGCCAGTATCTTTTTCATAGGCCACTTCTACTTCGTCCTTGGTCAAACTACGGGCGCAAGGGATTGAACCGTAGAAATAATCTGCATGGGTTGTTCCGTAGAAAGGAATATCACGACCTGCCTGAGCCCAACCAACAGCTTCTGTCGAATGGGTGTGAACCACACTACCAATTTCTGACCAAGCCTTATATAATTGCACATGAGTTGGGAGGTCGGAAGATGGTCTTAAATCCCCTTCTAGGATCTTACCATCTAGATCAGTCACTACCATGTTTTCAGGTGTCAATTCGTCATAATCCACGCCTGATGGTTTGATAACAATGACACCGAGTTCGCGATTGACTTCCGATACATTCCCCCAGGTAAATTTGACAAGTCCATGTTTTGGCAATGATTGATTGGCATCACAGACTCGTTTACGCATAGCATTGATTACTTGATTCATCTTACATCAAACCTGCTTTCTTAATGAGTGGATAGAGAAAAGCTTGCGCCTCTTGAATGGCTGCGCGTGTTTCTTCTACTGTTTCACAATTTTCAGACCACATTTCGATTAGGAAAGGTCCATTATAATTGGTTTCCTTTAAAATATCGAAAGCTTCTTCCCATTTGACACAACCTTGCCCGAAAGGTACATCTCGGAACTGGCCCTTTGAACTTTCTGTCACTGCATAAGTATCCTTGAGATGGAGAGCTGCGATGGCATGATGACCAAGATAAAACTCACTATAGATATCATTATGCCATGCAGACACATTACCAATATCTGGATATACAAAGAGGAAGGGAGAGTCAATCTCTTTTTCTATAGCCAAATATTTTTCGATGCTATTGATGAAAGGATCATCCATAATTTCAATAGCAAGTACCACCTGAGCTTCTTCAGCCCAGTCACAGGCTTTTCTCAAATTTTTGATAAAACGTTGGCGTGTCTGGGGTGACTTTTCCTCATAGTAAACATCGTAACCAGCTAATTGAATCGTACGAACTCCCAAGTCTTGAGCTAATTCGATACATTTTTTCATGAGTTCTAGAGATTTTTCCTCTAGAACTGGATCTTTTGATCCCAATGGGTAGCGACGATGGCCTGAAAAACAGATAGAAGGAATACGAACACCAGTTTCATAAATCGCTTTGACAACTTCCAAGCGCTCTTCCTTGCTCCAGTCAAGTCTTACTAAACGCTCGTCACGTTCATCAATAGACATCTCGACAAAATCAAAGCCTAACTCCTTGGCAAAATTTAAACGTTCTAGCCAAGTAAAGTGTGTCGGGGTTGCCTTCTCATAAATTCCAATCGGACGTGCCATGGTTTACCCCCAAATTCGTTTGATTTCATCCTTGAAGGCACGCGCTGCTCCTGCTGGATCCGCAGCCTCCGTAATTCCACGACCTGCGATAAAGGTAAAGACATCAACGCCTTCAAAGAGTTTGAGAGTATCTACATCTAGACCACCGGTTACAGAAACTCGGAAGCCCATGTCAATGAGTTTTTTAACCTTATTAAGGTCTTTTTCACCCCAAGTTTCACCAGCAAGAAGGGCATCACGAGATTGGTGATAGATAGCTTGTGAGATACCTGCATCTAGCCAAAGCTGAGCTTGTTCAAAAGTCCAATCGCCATAAAGCTCGATCTGGATTTCGCCTCGTTCCCCTCGTTCAGTCTTGATAGCCTTTAGAGCTGCTTCCATAGTAGGGATGGTTGCACAACAGATACAAGTCATCCAGTCTGCTCCACGAACCGCATTATTTTTAGCAACTGTTCCACCAGCATCAGCACATTTTGTGTCTGCCACAATAATCTTATCTGGGAAAAGGCTACGCAAGACTTCAGCCAGTTCACTTCCAACTTGAAGCAAGCAAACAGTTCCAGCTTCGATAATATCTACTTCCTGACCAACAGAAACAGCTGCTTTAATCGCTCCTTGCAAGTCTGAATGGTCTAATGCAACTTGTAAATTAGGTATTCTTTTTGTCATTTCTTTATTCCTCTTTCTAACTTTCCAAATCCAATCCTTCGAGATAAGGGCTATCCTTAGATTCTTCAATCATAGCCAAGACATCTTCTTTAGTCTGGCAAGCCTGTAAACGTGCAATAGAATCTTCTAATTCAAACAGGGCAATAATTTGTGGAATGGCTACACTTGTGTGAATTTTTGAGCTTGTTGCTGCTAGTGCCAACAAAACAGATACCTCTTTCCCATCTGAAAATACAACAGGATTTTGTAAGGTAATCAATGAAAAGGCATCACTTTGCACACCAGCTTCAGGTCTAGCGTGGGGCATAGCCATACCTGGCATCAAGATATAGTAAGGCCCATACTCTTCAGTCGATTCAATGATAGCATCGTAATACTCTGGCAAAATTGCCCCACTTTCAATCAAGGGATCTACTGCTACCTTGACTGCTTCTTTCCAATCCTTAGCCTCTAAACCTAGTCGGATCGAGTCATTGTCAATTAAAGCTTGTTTTAAATTCATATCTGCCTCCTTTATTTAAAGAGGGAGAAGGACAGAAACGATAACTCTCAGTTTCTGTCCAGCCCCCTCCAACCTTTTACTGTAGTGCTTGACTGAGTTTTTCGGTGATTTCTTTATCATCCATCAAGTTATCAAGCCCAATTAACTTCCCATTAGTTCGCCCTTCCAATTCTTGAATCAAATGAAGGGAAGCGATTACGATGTCATATCCTACTGCTAAACCTTTAGCTTCACCGACACTGCATGAATTGACTGTAAAATCTGTTTGATTAAGCTTACGGAGAGCATTTTCAACCTTCATCTTGATAACCATTGATGAACCCATTCCATTTCCGCACGCTGCTAATACTTTAACCATTTTATTTCTCCTTTTCTAGATACTAAGCTTCTTCTTGAACTTCACCGTTGTAATATTTCTCTTTATCTTTTGCTTTGGCAAATTGAAGTTGAGGAATAACAAGCAAGAAGAGACACACAAGTACATAACCAACAATAGCAAGGTATTTGAAGATATATCCAAATCCAAGCCATGGGAATTCAAAGTCGATATTTCCATGGTAGCCACCATAAGATGCCAAATCGAGAAGAGCCACACAAAGAGCTCCTAGAGCAACTTGAAGGACACCTGATATAAAGGAAAGGATAACAGCCGCTTTCCATCCGCCGCGTTTATCAGCGTAGACCGCAATGGCTGCATTGTCAAAGAACACTGGTACAAATCCTGTAATAATAAGAATCGGATTTTTAAAGACGATGAGCAAAACAATTGTAATCAATTGACCAATCAAACCAAAGGTAAATCCTGACAAGACAGCATTTGGAGAACCAAATCCATAAGAAGCTGCAACGTCAACCGCTGGGAATGAACCTGGCAACAATTTGTTTGAAATACCTTGGAAGGCGTTTGTCAACTCAGATACGAACATTCGGACACCTTGCATCAAAACGAACAGGTAAACTGAGAAGGTAAAGGCTGTTTGGATAATGTACATAAAGAAATCTTGTTTAGCAGGATTGAATAGAGTTCCTGAAGTGATGACTTCTTTATTAGACATAATGTCTGGATCCAAGATTAAAAGAATGACTCCGAAGAATACGAGCATCAAGGTAGCAGATGCAACAACTGTATCGTGGAAGATTGAGAGGAACTTAGGTAATTTAAGATTGTCTAAACTTTCTTCTTTCTTACCAAAGCGTCCTGCTACTTTATCTACAAACCAGATTGCAAATTGCTGTTGGTGACCAATCGCAAATCCGCCACCACCAGTCAAGCGTTGAGTTGCCTCAACAGTCATATTTGAACTAACTGCCCAGTAAAGTCCACAGATGATACCAATCGCTGCTGTACCGTAAGCATTGCGCAATTGTGGTACTAAGAATAGAACCATAAGAGATACTGTTGCAGCTTGTTGTACCATGATGTGACCAGTAATAAAGAGGGTTCTTACCTTCGTAATCTTTCGAAGAGCTACGAGCAAGATATTTATTCCGAAACCAATCAATAGAGCTGTAGTTGCAGTTCCAACAAAATCTGGAAACTCTGCTGCAATTTTGTTGTTTGCTGCAGCAAGTCCAAAGTAAGGGTCGATAACCGCTGCACCAATTTGGAATTTGTAGTTAAGGGCTGCTAAGATTGGACGGAAGGTTGTAACCAAACCACCAGCACCCACGTTAAGCAACATATACCCTACTGTTGCTTTAACAAACCCTGAGAAAACGTCATGGGCAGGTTTTTTCAAAAGTGCGTATCCTATCAACACCAATAAACCTACGAAAAATGCGGGATTCTGCAAAATATTGCTAGAAAACCAATTTAGAACACTTGAAACGACTTCCATAATTGTTCTCCTTTTGAATTGTTTTTGTAAGTTTATTATATAATGCGAAAGCGCAAACAAAAAGACCAAGAATTACACAGCGGACTGTTCACTCTTGGACTGTATGATTTATGATGTTTTACAAATTATCTTATTTTCTCGTAGCTAGATAATAGGGAAGAATTTTAGAATAAGACTTCAATAAGCCTTCTACGATTTCTTCTTCAGACGAATTTTCTGTCACAGGAACGTCTGCCTTCACTAAAACTTTACGGACTTCTTGGCTGCCTATCTTCTCGACTAAAGTGCGACGATTTTCTTCGTTCGCCTCCCACCGTTGACTTTGGCCATCAGAGTAGGCTAGATAATAAATTCCTTTAACGGTTGGAATGTCTAAAATCTTGGCCTGTTTCTCTAAAGTTTGCTCATCCTTCTTACGTTCGATGAAACTGACTTCCAAAGAAATTCCAAAGTCAGTAGATATCCCATACAAACGTAAGGCCATCATAGGTTCTGTCACTTGTCCGTCTCTCTGTAGATAAACCCAAAAATGTGGTCTCAAACGCTGGGCCTGATTCATCCACTGACTAGTCTGTTGGAGTTGCCATTCTGGATGGCTTGCTTGAAAGGCTTTGGCCAGTTCTGTAAAAGCCTTTCGGGCCTCTTGACCTTTGTGGCGGAATACCAGCATCTTCTCTCGCTCTGCTCCCGCTTTATCAGGATTACGGTACTGCAAACCAGCAAAGTCTAAATAATCTCTTATCTTATTCAACATCCGTTTCATCTCCTCTAGCTAGCAAAAAATCAGGTCAAGCCTGATTTTACTTATTCTGTATCTACAACGACATAGCGATTTGGCTCATCACCCTCAGAGTAACTGGTCACGCCATCCATACGTGAAATAATACGGTGGATAATCTTGCGTTCGCTATTCGACATTGGATCTGTCTGACGACTGCGTCCTTCTTCCAAAACACGAGTCGCCAATTTTTGCGCATAGGTCTGCAAGACTTCTGCACGGTGTTCAACATAATCATTGACATTGATTGTAATATAGAAGGTTCTTGAATAGCTATTATAAAGATAATTTTGAGCCAACAGTTGCAAGGACTTCAAGACTTTACCATGGTAGCCGATAATACGACCTGGTTCGTTGGTGTTAATTTGTAGATTGATGCTACGACGGTTATAGTCATTTGAAATCGTCGCCTCAACGTCCATATAATCAATAATTGTTTGAACATAAGTCGTTACTTCCGTAGCTACTTGTTCAATATCAAAGCTTGGTCCAACTTTCAAGCCCATCTCTGTCAGGTCTTGATTTTCAGTCTGGTCTTGCTCAGTTTCAAGGTCATCAGCGCCCTCATCTTCCCTCATCGCTTCCTCGATTTGAAGTTCATTTAAAATCTCAATGTGACCAGTTTCTTCTAAGATAGTGCTGGCATGTCTTTCATGTTTTAAGATTTCAGCCTTGACTTCATCAGAAATACCTTGGCCTTCTTCCTCAATCTTTTTAATTGCCTCTACAACATGACCCAAATCAACGGTCGCTTCACTAACTGTTTTAACAGGCTCATTCAAATCATTGATTTGTTTTGGAACTCCCTTTACAGCTTGTTGATTTGCTTTGACAACAGTCGTTTCACTAATCGCTTCAATATGCACTTGGGCTGGTTTTTTACCAAATAAACCAAGAAAGCCTTTTTTCTCCCTAGAAATGACTTTAATATGTGCCTTCTTCCTTGGAATATCTAATTCTTTCAATCCTTTTTGGATTGCTTCTTCAACAGTTGAACCTGTAAATACTACCATTACCAGATTCCTCCTTATTATTTCGTTTTCTGAGCCTTTTTCTTGGCTTTTCTTTTTCTATTTTCCAAATCTTTCTGTGCCTGTACTACAGCCTCGCGCTCTGCGATAATCTTGAATGGATTGTTCAAGAAATAGGTTTGCAAGACTTGATAAGCATTAGACACTGTCCAGTATAGGGCGACTCCACCTGGCGCATAAACTGCAAAGATAAAAATCAAGACTGGAATCCCATACATCATCGCAGTCGTAGCGCCATTTCGCTCAGACAAAGCTTTGTTGGACAACCAAGTACTTAAAAAGGTGAATACTGCTGCTAAAATCGGAAGAACAAGGGTTGTATCCACACTACCAAGGTTAATCCATAAGAAATGACCTGTCTTTAAAAAGTCAACTCTTGATAGGGCTTGGAACAGGGCCAAAATAACCGGCATCTGAATCAAAATCGGCCAAAGAGAGTCTGACTGTCTGACACCCATTTCTTTAAATACTTTACGCATTTCCTGCTCTAGTTTGGTTCTGCTTTCCATATCTCGACCTGGATATTGTTCTCGAAGCGCCTTAATGCGTGGCTGAGCTTCCTGCATTTTCCTAGAAGCCACCATTTGCACCTGAAAGACTGGCAAGAGGACTGTACGAATCAAGACCGTAAAGAGAATAATCCCCACTCCGATACTAATATCAAACGATAAAAAGCGAATGATTTCCGCAAAGAAGTAAACCAATTTACTCCAAAAATCAGCCGAATCGGCTGTAATATCGCTAGTTACCCCATTAGTCGCACAGGCTGTCATGATCAATAGAGACAGTCCTAGCAAACTAGTCAACTTTAGTTTCTTTTTCACTCCCATTTCCTTCCTGGTAAATCTTTGATAATTTTAATACGTGGAGTAGATTTTTCTCCATCTCTGCGTATCCCAAGGTTTCAACCCCTTTTCGAGCAATGACAACAAAGTCGACATCTTCTACCAGACTCCCTTTTGCATTCTGGATAATATGTCGGATTCGTCTCTTGATTTGATTTCTAGTGACCGCATTCCCCAGCTTTTTGCTAACTGATAGACCTACTCGAAAATGGTTTTTCTGGTTTTCTAGTTGGTAGACGACAAATTTGCGATTGGCAAAACTTGTCCCCTCCTTGAAAATCGCCTTAAAATCTTTCTCTCTTTTTACACGAAAGTTTTTCTTCAAAACTCAACTCCATCTATTAAATTACTACTATTATACCATATTTTTCAAAAAAGCCAATCATAGCAAGGTTTTGGACAATTCTACCAATATTCTCTTGTTTATTTTTTAATCCTTTTCGTCGTGCTTTCATTCTCTTTCTTATTGTCACAATGTCTACCGTTCCCGTAACAGTCTATACTTAAAACTTAAAAAATTTGAAGTCATTTTCCCTGTAAACACTAAAAACGACAAAATGGTTAGAAAATTTATTTTCCAACCACTTTATCACATTCATTAAAGACAGAATTATCATTTTAACATTCTTAATTACAAGTATTTAAGCATAACTAACCCCAAATAGCACATTTTCCAGCAGAGATTCCTAATTGTGCAACGATTCCTGCAACGTTACTCTTCATGCCAAATTTAGCAAGTTCCATTGCTATATATGAGGCAGCTTTGCCCCACATTTTACCTTGAATATAACTGATAATGTCCCCTCTCATTAAATCAACAAGTTCCATACCTGGAATCATACCAATCAACTCATCACGCATACATGAAACAAAATCTCTATCTTGTAAAGAGGCTTGCAAGTTTTGAACCAAATTAGGCTCTGTATAAATACGTTCAATGCCCATTACAATATACGGTGCCAAAGTGCCATAGCGTTCTGTCAATAATTCTTTATTAACATAAAGAACGCCATTCTCATAACTCGTCGCTTCTGTAAACAAGAATTTCAAATCCTTCTCTACTTCGGCAACATCAATATACTCTACAGTTGTATTTGGAACCTTTGTTTCATTAGCGTATGCAATCCCTATAAAACTCGGTACCATAATAAGCAAAGTCGTAGCAATAACAATACATTTTGTAATTATCTTTTTCATGTCATTCACTCTTTCTGAAAGAAATCGTGTTGTACTAAATAATCATAATGTTGTTTGTTAAATTGATACTGTCCTAAATGTTGACTGATATTACCTACATCTACTGAAAAGATGTACTGTTCACTTTGATAGTGCCATTTAATTCTAACTGTGTTCAAGACTGTGTTATAACTAAAATCTTCAACTTGACTCCAGGACATTTCAATGACTTGATTAGGCCGATTTTCAGTTACATCACTAATGTCCATCAAGTAAATCCCCTTAGATGTGAATGACATAATCTTTGGCTTCACACTCGACTGAACATAGTAGGCTCCTCCTATAATGAAAAAATCAATAAAGGATTTCAGCCATGTCTTTTTCTTAAAAGCCATCAGAAAATTCCTTTGTCCCTCGATATGACAAGTGGAAAGAAATGATTCAATCTGTTTTTCTGTTGCAAATTCCATAATAGTACCCATGATGTTACCTCCATAACTATAAACCAAGAACGATACAACAGCTCTTATAACTTATTACTGCACTATTATAGCATAAATTGTAAGCGGATACAATCAAAAATTGACATAATATAAAATATTAATCGATGACACCTGTCATTCTAAGCGAAAATTAGAAATAAGTTATCTTTTATCACTTTTATAGCAAATTTAAATTACAACAGCACAATACGACTTCTAATACATTTTTAGAAATGCATTGAAATCAGCTAATTAATTTATTCACATTTTATAGTATGTTGAAATAGAATATGAACAAATTGATTGAGAAATTCATCCTCATTTTTAACAATATTTCAGAAACCGATGTATCCTATTCTTGACTCAATGTACTATATCTCAATCCACTATAAGGCTTCTTAAAATCATCCACCGCTATCTATGACTTCTACCTTTCAAAGCTAGTTAAGTTTAAAAAAAAGAAGCTGGAAAAATAACTTTCCCAACTCCTTGTATTGAATATTTTTTTAGTTTCACTTATTTTTTCAAGCGTTCAACATCACGGGCAATGACTAATTCTTCATCTGTTGGAATAACCAAGACACGGATCTTCGCTGCATCTGTTGAGATGTCTCCTGTCACACCAAAGATATTCTTTTCATCATCAACATCACAACCAAACCACGAAATTCCTGAGATTACATCATGACGGAAATTTTCTGCATTTTCACCAACACCTGCTGTGAAAACAATGGCATCTGCTCCGTTTAGTACTGCAAGGTACTGACCGATATGTTTTTGAATACGGTCAACATACATTTCATAAGCCAAGCTAGCGTCGTGATTCCCTTCTGCTACAGCAGCTTCTATGTCACGCATATCGCTAGAATTAGCAGAAACTCCCAAAAGACCCGATTCACGATTAAGAACACTACTGATATCTTCTGGTGTATTAAAATCCTCTGTATATTGCATTAAATAAGGAATGATAGCTGGATCAATGTCCCCTGTACGCGTTCCCATCATAATACCACCCAGAGGAGTGAAGCCCATAGAAGTATCAACAGATTTGCCGGCTTTCACAGCTGTAATTGAGCCTCCGTTACCAATATGACAGGTAATCAACTTCAAGTCTTCTAATGGACGTCCCAAGAGTTTTGCAGCTTCTCCTGCTACAAACTGGTGACTTGTACCATGAGCACCGTATTTACGAACCTTGTTTTCTGTGTAATATTTTGTTGGTAGAGGGTAGCGATAAGCTTTCTCTGGCATAGTTGCGTGGAAGGAAGTATCAAAAACAACTACACTGGTAATGTCTGGCAACAATTCCTTGAAGGCACGAACACCTGCTGCATTGGCTGGATTGTGGAGAGGAGCCAACAAGCTCAACTCTTCAACTTTTTCTAAAACATCCCCCTCAACAACTGTTGATTCTTTGAAATATTCTCCACCCGCAACAACACGGTGTCCAACACCTGTAATCTCATCATAAGCCTTGATAATATCGAAACGAATCAAGTCATCCAATAAGATTTTAACAGCTTGTGTGTGATTTTCGATATCTAAAATTTGTTGTTCAGAACGGCCATCAAATTTTACAGTTGAAATTGAATCTTTCAAACCGATACGTTCAATCAAGCCTTTCGCCAATACTTTTTCTTCTGGCATTAAGTATAATTGCCATTTTAAACTTGAACTTCCTGCATTTATTGCGATTGTTTTTGTCATTATCAATTACCTCTTTTAAGCGTTTTCAACTATTATAACAAAATCTATTTTATATTTCAGTACCTTTGCTCCAATTTTGAAAATTTTCTTTGAATTTCATTAAAATGCTTGCATCTTGCAAGCTAGCAAGTGGATACACAAAAGGCTCTACTGCTATTTCATTTTTCTTCTGTAAGATAAAAATAGTCTTAGATTGGTTGACATTGGCAAAGAGATTTTCAGGCAGACTAATCATAGCAACCAGACTCGCCTCTTCTTTCAGCCACCCTTTTAACAAATCACTTTGAGGGCTGGTCAACAAATCACTCGGAGCTAGAAAAATAGCGTATCCGTCTAACTTGAGATACTTAAGCCCTTGTTCCATGAGCAAGTGATGGGCGTAAGTATATTCTTGGCTAGAAGCAACTTGATGACGCGACGCAACGGCATCATCAGGATAATAGCCGACCGGCAAGTCGCTGATGACCACATCGCTTTCTTTGAGCATTTGTGGACGAACGGCATCTCCTTGGACAAAGCCAGCCTGCAATCCGATCACGTCTGCCATGCTAGCTGCCAAATCAATCAGCAAATCATCCACTTCCATTCCCAAGTAATCCACCTTTTTATCAAGCGAGGTCAAGAAAGTAGCGCCCAGAATTCCCATGCCAGAACCCATTTCGAGGATAGTGATTTCTTCCTCTGTAAACAACTCTTCCACAATAAATACCAAAAGCAAGGCAATAGCATCTGGCGTAAACTGGTGATTAGCCTGCAGGGGCTCTGTCTGCCCAGCCTTCATCAAGAGAAACTGGTAGGTCTTGAGCCATTCTTCTTTGAGAAGCGCTAAGCGTTTAAGAACCTGATTGTTGTCTTTGACCTGATTTAGCTCAGTTTCACCGTCCAGATAGATGCTATTTTGCTCCACCAAGGCGTCATAAAAGTTGGTCGTCAAATCATTTTGGATGACTTGGACATTCTCTAGTAAATAGGTATAAGCTTGTTCAATTTTTTCAAAATCCATATTCCTATCTTACCAAATTTCCCTTCTTTTTTCCATCCTTATAGAAAATCCTATATGAAAGAGTATAAATGACAAGTTGGGCATCTAAATCTGACAGCAAAAGTTTCGTTGAATTTATTTCTATTGACTCTTGGCAGGGATGTTTATTCCGACAAATGGTCATAGAAATATAGCCGCCCAACTTCCCTAGAGAAAAAACGAAGCATGAATTGACTTACTATTTTTACAGAGTTTTCCAAGTGTTATACTAAGTTTCCATTTATATCTTTTCCCATTTTCCCAACAAAATTTTAAAGAGTTTTTATTTATTAGACTTCCTGCGAAACAAAACATGGTATAGTAGTTCTATGAATTATGAAGCAAGTAAACAACTAACTGATGCACGATTCAAGCGTCTTGTTGGTGTTCAGCGCACCACTTTTGAAGAGATGTTAGCTGTATTGAAAACAGCTTATCAAGGTAAACACGCAAAAGGGGGACGAAAACCTAAACTAAGCCTAGAAGACCTTCTTATGGCGACTTCAATATGTGCGAGAATATCGAACTTATGAACAAATTGCGGCTGATTTTGGTATCCACGAAAGCAACTTAACCCATCGGAGTCAATGGGTTGAAGTAACTCTTGTTCAAAGTGGTTTTACGATTTCAAGACCTCCTCTCAGTTCTGAGGACACGGTAATGATTGATGCGACGGAAGTAAAAATC
>NZ_VMKU01000023.1:0-1501 GCF_013276315.1 Streptococcus sp. 2741
GTTGACAAAGAGCCGGAAAGTAATTTTATCTCAGTCAGTGAATAATCGCGAGCAATGGATTGATGATAGCTTCGAGATTATTGAGAGCCTCATTCACAGGCACATCTTTTCCAATATCGTTCGTCCCAATTAAAAGGACAATTTTATCTACCTCCCCACCGTACAGATGCGCATCCAGATTCTCTAATAACAGTCCTGTCTGATAGCCACAAATTCCTCGATTGACAATTGTCTTTGAAGTCCCAAACAACTCCTGCAGAGGATAATATTCGATAATGGAATCCCCAATAAAAAGAATATCTGGCTCTACAACTGAAACCTGATTTAGGTGACGATACTTAGTTTGGATTTTTTCTTGTTCCTTTAGTAACCAATTTTCTAATAACTGTACTGCTACTTCATTCTCCTTTTTCTAACCAGTTTTCCAATACTTGGTAAACTCCTCCTTGGCTATTGGCTGGCGCTAGAGCCGTCGCCACAGCTTTGGCTTTGTCATCAGCATTTTCCATCGCATAGGCAATTCCAGCCATTTCAAGCATTTCAACATCATTTTCACTATCGCCAAAAGCCATGATTTGTTGGGGGTTCAAGTCCCAACGCTTGAGTAATTCTTCCAAGCCCCATGCTTTATGAATTCCAGCTTGGAGGATATCAATGCAACCATAGCCACTCGATACAGCCCGAACACGGCCATCAAAGAGGTCATTGATTTCTTCCAATACCGAATTCAAACGTTCCTCACCAACAACCATACTCATCTTGAGCACACCACCAAAGAGGTCAGAGGTTAATTCATCCACAAAATTCATTCGTTGGTAGAATTCTTCAATCATTTCTGGAGTCATAAAACTTTCAAGGTCTGTAAAAATGGTACCTTCCTTGACGAAACCACCCTTCATCCCTGTTACAACAAATTGATCCTGACACGCTCGACCCTCGAAATGAGCCAAAGCCTTATCGACAATGGCATCATCCCAAGTCTGAGCCTGAATCAATTCATTGTTTTCAAAAATATGAGCACCATTGGCAACAACCAGAACCACTCGATCCACCAAGTGCTCCAGTAGTTGCCTCATGCGGTGAATTTCATTCCCTGTCGCGATGACAAAACGAATCCCCCTTTGATCCAACTGATCCACAATCTTTTCCAAGCGTGGGAGATCAAGCTGGCCTCTAGCATCCAGCAAGGTCCCATCCATATCTGTCGCAATTACCTTAATCGTCATTTACTTTCCTCTTGATTAGACTTCCTGCAAAACTAGAATCCTAGTTCATGATTGATAATACCAGCAATCAAATTCATTCGTAATCCGAAGTGTTTACGATGATTTCGATAGGTTGTTGAAGATATTTTAAACGTTTTCATAGTGCAATGAAATAAGAACAGGACAAATCGATCAGGACAGTCAAATCGATTTCTAACAATGTTTTAGAAGTAGAGGTGTACTATTCTAGTTTCAATCTACTATACTTTGTCAAAAATATTCTCAACCTTGATTCT
>NZ_VMKU01000024.1:0-32312 GCF_013276315.1 Streptococcus sp. 2741
ATCATTATCATCTATCTCAGCCATTTTCCTTGCTGCAGCGTCTGCTATGGCATTTACTGCATTCTCTGTTCCTATTGGATTCACATCGCCTATAGCTTTAGTTCCCTCAGTTTCCTTTTCGGTAACCTCAGCTTGAGAGTTGGCATTCGTGATGGCTTCCTTAGCTTTGTCCGCTGCCGCTTGGGCTTGTTTCTTAGCCGCCTCTTTTTCTGCTGGACTTAGCTTGCTATTGTTGTCAATCTCTGCTTCTTTTTCTTTAAGCTTATCTTCTATTGCTTTCTTGGCTTTGTCTTTAGCCACTGGTTTAACTGCAGTTACTTCAGAGATTGCATCTGCTTGGGCTTTATCAACGCCACCTTGATCTTTAGCTTCCTTAGCTTTCCTAATAGCTTCGCCTGCTTTTCTGACAGCTTCCACTACTTCTTCTGTAGCTATACTCTTTTCGTCTTCTGATAATTCATCATTATCATCTATCTCAGCCATTTTCCTTGCTGCAGCGTCTGCTATGGCATTTACTGCATTCTCTGTTCCTATTGGATTCACATCGCCTATAGCTTTAGTTCCCTCAGTTTCCTTTTCGGTAACCTCAGCTTGAGAGTTGGCATTCATAATAGCTTGCTTAGCGTCCTCTGCTGCTTTCTTCGCTGCTTCCTTAGCTTTGTCTTTTTCGGACGGACTTAACTTGTCATTTTTGTCAATCTCTGCTGCTTTTTCTTTAAGTTTAGCATCTACTGCTTCCTTGGCTTTGTCTTTTATTTGCGATTTTTCGTTCAACTGTTTCTGTTTTTCTAGTGCCTCTTCCACTACTATTTTATACTCACTAGTACTAACTCCAGAATCAATCTTCTCCTTAATTTTTTTCAAATTTCCGTCATAAGCAGCCTTGGTTTCAGGAGTAGACCATTTTGTATCTTCTTCTTTTTGTTTTATTAAGTTATCATAAATTTTTTGAGATAAATCCTTGGCTTCTTTACTAGTATACTGAGTAACCTTAAATCCTGCTCCGGTAATTGGCAAAGCATAATGTTCCCAAGGTATTTGGTATCCCATACCTAGACGTTGATTATCAGCTGAACTAATCGTAACTGTATAATCAGTATAATCTGCAGGTATATCAATTAGTTTACTCTTAAATGTTCCAGGAGTACCATTTGGTCTATTTTCATTTTTTTCTAACTCAGTATTATAATTAGATGTTTCCATATTTGAACGTTGACTACTAAAATATTGTTTAACAGTACCGTCTTTTGCTTTTGTTACTGTCATTTGCTCATTTGTTAAGCTGTTAGAAGGATCAAACTCAACTGTATAAAGTGCCATTTTTGTACCATTTTTTATAGCTGTCAGTTCAACTTTATACTTTGCTTTCTTCCCATCAATATCTCCAGTATATCCTGTTTTAAATTCAATAGTTACTTTGGATCCTACCTTTGGTGTATAAACTTTAAATGTTTTTTCTATCCCAGAAAAGGATTTCAAACCTTTAGAAATCCCAGAACCTTCACCAGTAGATATATAATTACTTTTATCAAATGTTTCTTCATTCTTATTTTTTGCAGTTCTTACCTTAGATAAAAGGAGTGCGTAATAATTGCTACGATCAAACACAGACTCTCTAACCCACGTCCAATTATGGGTAGTATCTGTTCCAGACGAATGTACCGTATTCACAGTCTCAATAGGAAAGACCCCTCCAGATGTCTTTCTTGCAACACCGAATTTTCCGCCATTGACTGCCTTCCAACCACCAAATTCACTCAATTCACTCACTTTACCTTGATTTATATTTTTGGTAGCACCAACCTCGTCTATTTTAGCAAGTTTTTTCTCATTCTCTACTGTTTCAGGCAAAGCTTTTAATTTAGTCGCCAAATCGTCTACACTTGCACCATCTTCTGGAGCTTCATAAGTCTGATTTGCATCTGGGTCTTCATCGGCTGCAGCCACTGTTGGGGCAGAGTCTGCAGCACGTCTTTTACGTACTTTTGGCTTGCTGCTTGCTTCTTCTGATCTTGTACCTTCACCTTCAGATTTTGGAGAGCTAGAGTCCCCACTCACAGAGTCTTCATCCGATTGAGTCTTTGTTGTAGTTTCGCTTCTTTCAGATGAGTTGGCTTCTTCCTCTTTGGTCTCTGGATGACTCTCTTGCTTGCCTTCATCCCCTGCTTCAGTATTGGTTGCAGATCCTTGTTCCTTTGCAGCAGGAGCAGCGTAGGTTGGCTGCTGTTCCTCTGTTTCCGAATCCTTATCAGCTGCCACCTCCTCATTTGACTGTACGGCCTGCGCTTCCGCAGCAGATACCGCTCCACTTCCCATAAAGAGATACAGCGCCGCCACGGCTACCGAGGCCGCTCCAAAACTAACCTTCCGAATCGAAAAACGTAATTGTTTTTCTCTATCGTCCTTCTCACTATAAAACATATTAGATGTTCCCCTTTTTAGTTTAAATTTTTTCAAGTGTAATTACTGAGTCCATAACTGTAACACAATGCAAAGGTTTGCCTTGTGAATCAAAAATTCACTCAATCATTCAACCTGATATGACTAAACTATTATACCTTAAATTACTTTAAAAAGATAATCATTTGACTTCTTTATCTCACTTAGTATCAAGAAAAAGACAGCCTATCCATATATATATATATATATATGGACAGGCTCTACAAAGCTATTCTATCAAGCTTCCTGACGATTCTGTCTTGAGAAACATATACAAATCAAGGTTTTATTACAATTTGATAACATTTTAGTTACGGTTTGTTTCGAAGTGTTTCCCCCTGATGTTAAGCACATCAAAAGCTAATTGATAAAAACAAATCCTAGCATTGTATGATTAAAAAGCCGCTCTTCTGTAGTAGCCACGCCATACTCTCTTTTTTATCATTTATGGATAAAACTAAATCATAGGCCAGTTTATAGATTCTAACCCCTTGCTTAGGGATTCTTATAGATTAGATTATTAGCTAGCCAGCTCCAGTTTTTCTAAGATCACTACTTCTCTTAGGCTTACTTGATTTACAAATGACCTAACTAGCTAACTCCGAAATCACTATATTTTATCGAACCCTATCTAGGAGATAGAGAGTTACAAAAAACTCCAACCAGGGCTTACGAACCTCGTCTTTGCTGGTTTCTCTGTATTTTTTAGGGCTTATTTGTATTTTTTCAATAGCTCCTCAAACTCAGCGACGGTTATGCCCAACTGCTGGCTAGCAACCTCAGAAGTCAGAAGACCTTGGCGGACTAGATTTACTAAACCTACTTTTAATCCCTGTTCAAGCCCCTCTGCACGACCTCTCTCCAACCCTTTTTCTTCAGCTTGTTCCAAGGCATAGTCCTGTGCTAATAAGGCTTGTTCTTCTCGCATACGTAGTTGACTAAACATCTCCCTGTCCTCCTCAGACCAGCTCTTGTAATCTAGCAGTTGGTCTGCTTGGCTGATGGCTCGCTCGGGCTGCTGGGTAAAGGGTTTATTCCCGAAAAACTCCAACCATGGCTTGCGAACCTCGTCTTTGCTGGTTTCTCTGTATTTTTTTAGTTCCAAGAATGCCATCTTAACCAGATGGTTTTCCTGTCCATTGTTTGTAATTGTTAAAACCTCACCTGTCCTATCCTCTCGCATGCTAAAACTATGAAAAGCCAAGTCATCTGAGAAGTAGTTACTATCCACAATTGCGATAGCGTATACTGGTGAGATGTGTTTATAACTCTGATGAGTATCACCTTCTCGTTGACGAATTTTTTCAAGATTTTGATTGACCTGACTGCAAAGGTAAGCCCACAGGCGATTGATGAAAAAATTCTGATGATGGACTTGAATCTCAATGATTACTTGAGTACCATTATCTAGTTCAGCTAAAACATCTATACTGGTATAGAAATCCTGTGCCGAGTAGGGCAGGGAAGGCAAGACGTGAATGTTACTTCCCTCCAAAATGGTCACATTTTTTGCTGGTAAATCCAGCATATCGCGAATAAATTGACAAGTGATTTCCGGATTGCTAAAAATCTTCTTAGCAACCAAATCATTGGTCGGGCTAATGCCCGGATGACGTACAGTCATATTGCTTCTCCTTTCATTATAGCACATTTTTTAATCTAGATTTGATTATTCTATTTATTTATTCGAAAAAGAGAGGAAAATACAGTCAAGATATGGTCACAAATTTAAAATTTTATAGTGAAATGAAATAAGAACAGGGCAAATCTATCAGGACAGTCAAATCTATTTCTAACAATGTTTTAAAAGTAGAGGTGTACTATTCTAGTTTCAATCTACTATACCATTATTTTCTCCGATTTCTTGATAGTTTATAAAAAAGCAGACCATCTAAGCCTGCTTTACGATTGATTCTTATATAAATTCCTATTAACAAGAAAAACAATTCTGATAACTTATTCTTCATCCATACTCAAGACGCTAAGAAAGGCTTCTTGTGGAACTTCTACTGATCCGATAGCTTTCATACGTTTCTTACCAGCTTTTTGTTTTTCAAGGAGTTTGCGTTTACGAGAAACGTCACCACCATAACATTTAGCAAGTACGTTTTTACGAAGGGCCTTGATATCAGTACGAGCGACAATCTTGTGTCCAATAGCCGCTTGGATTGGAACTTCAAATTGTTGGCGAGGGATGATTTTCTTGAGTTTATCAACGATGAGTTTCCCACGTTCGTAGGCAAAGTCCTTGTGAACGATAAAGCTGAGGGCATCCACCTTGTCTCCGTTGAGAAGGATATCCATTTTCACTAGCTTAGATGGGCGATATTCTGACAATTCGTAGTCAAAACTTGCATAACCACGTGTCGAAGACTTAAGTTTATCAAAGAAGTCGAAGACGATTTCAGCCAGTGGAATTTGATAGATGACATTGACACGGTTATCATCAATATAGTCCATCGTCACAAAGTCACCACGCTTGCGCTGAGCTAATTCCATGACTGCTCCGACGAACTCCTGTGGTACCATGATTTGCGCCTTAACATATGGCTCCTCAATGGTCGCAATCTTAGTTGGATCTGGGAATTCAGACGGGTTGGACACATCCATAGACTCACCGTCGGTCAAATTAACCTTATAGATAACAGATGGAGCTGTCATGATGAGGTCGATGTTGAACTCACGTTCCAAACGTTCTTGGATAACATCCATATGGAGAAGGCCAAGAAATCCACAACGGAAACCAAATCCAAGTGCCTGAGATGTTTCTGGTTCAAACTGAAGACTAGCATCATTCAGTTGCAATTTTTCAAGGGCTTCACGCAGGTCATTGTACTTGTTTGACTCGATAGGATAGAGACCCGCAAAGACCATAGGATTCATCTGCTTGTAGCCATGTAATGGCTCTGTTGCAGGATTGGTTGCCAAGGTAACGGTATCCCCCACACGAGTATCCTGAACCGTCTTGATAGAAGCCGCAATATAACCAACATCACCAGTCGCAAGAAAATCACGACCAACTGCTTTGGGTGTAAAGATACCGACTTCGGTCACATCAAAGGTCTTGCCATTGCTCATGAGCTGAATCTTATCGCCAGGTTTGACCACCCCATCCATGACACGCACTTGAAGAATAACTCCACGGTAAGCATCGTAAACAGAGTCGAAAATCAAGGCTTTTAGTGGTGCCGTCACATCACCCGTTGGTGCTGGCACTTTTTCTACGATTTGCTCAAGAATTTCTTCAATCCCAATACCAGCCTTGGCAGATGCTAAGACTGCTTCACTGGCATCCAAACCAATGACATCTTCAATCTCCGTACGCACGCGCTCAGGGTCTGCAGCAGGCAGGTCAATTTTGTTAATAACAGGCATGATTTCCAAATCATTGTCCAAGGCCAGATAAACGTTGGCAAGAGTTTGAGCCTCAATCCCTTGGGCAGCATCAACCACCAAAATCGCCCCCTCACAGGCAGCGAGCGAACGGGAAACTTCATAGGTGAAGTCTACGTGCCCTGGTGTGTCAATCAAGTGAAAAATATAAGTTTCCCCATCTTTTGCAGTGTAATTGAGCTCTATGGCATTCAACTTAATGGTAATCCCACGTTCCCGCTCTAAATCCATACTATCCAAAAGTTGAGCTTGCATTTCACGACTGGAGACTGTCTCAGTTTTTTCCAAAATGCGGTCTGCTAGAGTTGATTTTCCGTGGTCAATATGGGCGATAATAGAGAAGTTACGGATCTTCTCCTGTCGTTTTTTCAATTCTTCTAAGTTCATGATTCTCTTCCTTTCAGGGTATCTATTTATTATAAATTGTTTTTGACATTTTGACAAGACCATCCCCTGCTAGGAGTACTAATCTTCAGCGACAAAGCCGTCATTCTCAATAAAGTGATGTTCTGTCATCCCTTGATCTGTAAAGACAATCCCGTGAAGGACACCACCATAGACAGCTCCTCCATCCATCCCAATCTTGCCATCTTCTGTAGTCCAAAGCTCAGCAGTACCTCGCTCTTGCTTTAACAAACCATAAACTGGTGTATGACCAAAGACAATGATTTTTCCAGTATGATTTTCGGCTTCGTGGAATGGTTTTCTAAGCCATACTTTCTTGTAATCTGTAGTTTCATGCCAGTCGTCCAAGGTCAAATCAATACCTGCGTGAACGAAGATATACTTGTCTGTCTCTACCACAAATGGCATTTGACGAATAAATTTGACCAAGTCTGCCGCTTCAGTAGCAACACGCTTGGCATCCTCCACTCCGTCAACTGGTGCATCCAAGGGACGACCTAGGATAGAGTTAATAGTTGTATCTCCACCATTGCGACGATAATGGTCATAACTTTCTTCTGGGTCATATAGCCAAGTCAAAAACATATACTCGTGGTTTCCGGACAAACAGATAGCCCCTTGATTGTCCACTAAATCCTTGACCATTTCAAGGACACGGCAACTATCTTCACCACGGTCAATCAAATCGCCTAGAAAGAGCAACTGGGTCTGACCATCCCAGGTTTTGAGAAGGTCTTCCAGCATCCCAGCTTTTCCGTGAACATCTCCAATTACATAATAGTCAGTCATCTTATTTCTCTCTGTTTCTCAACAATTCTCTGGCTTGCGTCAGGGCTGCTTCGGTCACATCATCACCTGCCAACATCTTAGCAACTTCCTCCACTCGCTCTTCGACTGTCAAGAGACGAACAGTCGAAACCGTTGAATGGTCATTACTAATCTTCTCAATAAAAAATTGATAATCCGCAATCGCAATTACTTGTGGCAAATGGGAAATAGCTAGAACCTGCCCATGTTGGCCAATCTTGTGAATCTTCTGTGCAATAGCTTGAGCTACACGACCTGAAACTCCTGTGTCCACCTCATCAAAGACTATGCTAGTCTTACCTTCTTTACGTGAAAAGGCAGACTTAATGGCTAGCATGAGACGGGATAATTCCCCACCAGACGCAACCTTGACCAAGGGTTTAAAGTCTTCTCCAGGGTTGGTTGAAATATAAAACTCAACCATTTCATTGCCCTCACGGCTGAATTTGCCCTTGCTAAAACGAACCTGAAACTGGGCTTTTTCCATATAAAGGTCTTGCAGTTCTTGTTTAATCTCAGCTTCGAGCTGCTGAGCCAAGTCATGACGAGCAGAGGCAAGTTGACCTGCCAAATTGACAAGACTGACTTCCAACTTCTTGAGCTCTGCTTCCATGTCCTCAGACGAAAGATTATTACCTGTCAAGAGATTGTATTCTTCCGTAATCTTGGCAAAATAAAGCAAGACATCGTCTACAGTCCCACCATACTTGCGGGTAATAGTATGAAGGAGGTCCAAACGATTCTCAACCTGCATGAGACGATTGCCGTCAAAATCAAGGTCCTCAATAATAGCTTCCAAACGTTTGCTAATGTCTTCTAAGACATAGTAGGTCTCAGACAGTGAGCTTGAAATTTCACGGTATTCAGGGTCGTACTCTTCGACACTTTCCATGTCATTCATAGCTGAACGAACATTGGCCAGACTTGAAAAGTCTTCATTGTCCAACATACTGTAGGCATTGGTCAGTGTATCCGCAATATTTTTATGGTTGAGCAGTTTATCACGCTCTTGATTGAGAGCCAAATCTTCTCCAGCCTGCAAGTTTGCTGCCTCAATCTCTGCCATTTGAAATTCCAACATTTCGATACGTGCCTTGTGTTCCTGTTGGTTTTTCTTGACTTCCAGAACCTGCTTGCGCATTTTTCGATAGGCATCAAAACTTGTTTGATAGGTTTCTTTCAAGCCCCAAAAAGCTACATCGCCAAATTCATCCAACATCTGGATATGCAGTTGGGGACGCATTAACTCCTCTTGGTCATGTTGACCATGTATATCCACCAGATGTTGTCCAATAGCACGCAAAACAGACAGATTAACCATCTGGCCATTGACACGACTAATACTCCGACCATTTTGCAAGATTTCCCGACGGATGATAATTTCATCACCTAATTCTAAACCTTGCTCATCAAAAATTTCCTGTAAAAGACGACTATTCTCAACTGAGAAAAGCCCCTCAATCTCTGCCTTTGGTGCACCATGACGAATAACATCTGTCGTCGCACGAGCTCCCAACATCATATTCATGGCATCAATGATAATCGACTTCCCTGCGCCTGTTTCACCAGTCAGGACTGTCATCCCCTTTTCAAAATGGAGGGAAATAGCCTCAATAATGGCAAAGTTTTTTATCGAAATTTCAAGTAACATATAGACCTACCATTTTTTTACTTGTTCAAAGATTTCCTCAGCTAGACTTTCACTTCTGGCCATGACTAAAATCGAACTATCATCAGCCAAACAGCTGAAAATCTTATCCGCAAAAGTCTCAATTAACTGAGCTTTTACAAAAGCTGTATTTCCTGGAATAACTTGGAGATTGATCATCTTGTCCATCAATTGAGCCGATTCGATATTATATTCAGCTAGTTGCAAACTTTTTACGATTGATTTTGGCAATTCATAGACATAGGTGTTATCTCTCAAAGGAATTTTGACAATGCCTAGCTCTTTGATATCACGTGATACTGTCGCCTGAGTGGCAGTGATGCCTGCCTCTTTCAAATGTTCTACAATTTCTTCTTGTGTACCGATTTGATAATCTGTCACAAATCGTCTAATTTTTTCAAGTCTCTCTTTTTTATTCATTTTTAAATTGACTATGCGCCCTTTCTACTATTTCTTCAATCTCAGCAAGAACCTGATTGCTTGCTGACTCTTCTTTTTTCAAATACGCTAAAAACTCGATATTTCCATGTCCACCTTGGATGGGAGAAAAATCCAATCCAAGGACTGAAAAACCTGCCTCTACTGCCATAGCTGTGACAGATTCAAGGACATGTTGATGAACCTTAGCATCGCGAATAATTCCATTTTTCCCGATCTGCTCTCGACCTGCTTCAAACTGAGGTTTAACCAGAGCCACGACCTGCCCTTGATCTGTCAAGACTCGGTGCAAGGCCGGAAGAATCAGACTAAGGGAAATGAAACTCACATCAATACTGGCAAAGCACGGCTCCTGCTTGAAATCGGTCTTTTCAGCATAGCGGAAATTGAACTGCTCCATGCTGACAACTCGTGGGTCTTGGCGTAGTTTCCAAGACAATTGATTGGTACCAACATCAACTGCAAAGACAAGTTCAGCACCATTTTGCAACATGACATCGGTAAAACCTCCAGTAGAGGCACCGATATCAATCGTTGTAGCTCCTTCCACTGACAAATCAAAGACCTGCAAGGCCTTTTCCAGTTTCAAGCCACCACGGCTGACATACTTGAGTTTCTCCCCCTTGAGTTTTAACTCAGTGTCGTCCGGGATTTTCTCTCCTGGTTTGTCAAACCGTTCTCCATTCAGGACTGCTAGGACTAGACCAGCCATGACACCGCGCTTGGCCTGTTCTCGCGTTTCAAACAAGCCCTGTTTATAAGCTAGTACATCCACTCTTTCCTTAGCCATTGATTCTCAAACTTTCTACTACACTTACAATCGATTCTATCTCAAAGGGAATCTGCTGGGCAATTTCTTCTAATTTTGCATTAGCTTGATCCAAAGTCTGGTTACAAAAGGCAATAGCTTCTTCCAAGCCCAATAAGGCTGGATAGGTTGATTTTTCAGCCTGCAAATCCTTTTGTGGTGTCTTGCCGATTTCCTCAAAACTGGCGGTCACATCCAGTACATCATCTCGAACTTGAAAAGCAAGCCCAATCAATTCACCAACCGTTTTCAGCTTCACCTGCATCTCAGGTGCCAATTCAGCAATAATAGCAGCCGCTTGGAAGGGATAGGCTAGCAGTTTTCCAGTCTTATTAGCATGAATAGTCTGGAGTTCTTCCAAAGACAAATGCTGGTGTTCGCCTTCCATATCCAAAACTTGCCCTGCAACCATTCCCAGACTACCTGAAGCAAAGGATAAGTTAGCAATCAAGTCTACCTTAATCTGACTTGGCAAATCTGCCTGCGCTATCAAGGCATAGGGATCTAGGAATAAAGCATCTCCTGCCAAAATGGCCATAGCTTCACCAAATTTCTTATGATTGGTCAAGCGTCCCCGACGGTAATCATCATCATCCATAGCAGGAAGGTCATCGTGAATCAAACTCCCTGTATGAATCATTTCCAAGGCTGCGGCCACCTGCGCGTGAGCTGGTTTAATAGCCACCTGCAAGGCTTCCAGAACTTCCAACAAGAGAAAAGGTCGAATACGCTTGCCACCAGCATGAATGGAATAGAGAACAGACTCTCGCAAACTAGAGGCAAACTGCTGGCCTCCATAAAAGTCTTCCAAGGCTGACTCGACAAGAGCTAATTTTTCTTGCTTCTTCATTCAAAATCACTTTCTGTTCCGTCTTCTTGCATGACCTTGACCAAGGTCTTTTCAGCCTTGTCCAGCGTCGCTTGGAGCTCTTTTGACAAGACCATCCCCTTTTGAAAGGCAGCGATCGCATCTTCCAGAGCAATTTCACCATTTTCCAAACTTTGGACAATGGTCTCCAGTTCTGCTAGATTTTCCTCAAATTTCTTTTGTTTTGACATCTTTAACCTCTAATTCTACTTGACCATCTCGCATCAAAAGCGTTACTTGGTCTTTTTTCTTCAAACTCTCAACCGAATCAACCACGGAATCTTCTTTTTTGACAATAGCATAACCACGCGCCACGATTCGACTGGTATCCAACATGAGCAAAGCTTCTGAAAGTCGCCTCACTTCAGCAACCCTGGCATCATAAACCAGCGTCATTTGACTACGGAGGAGCTTATCCAACTGGCCTAGACGGTCTTGATAGCGTTGGATTTTGGTAACAGGTGATAATTGAACCAGTTGATGCGTCCTTGCTTGGACGACTTGTTTGTTATCAGAAATCCGTGTACGTAAACTTTGTTTTAAGCGCAGTTGCAGTTGATCCAAGCGTTGCATATAGCCATCATACAAACGTTCTGGTTGTCTAAAGATAACAGACTGACTGCATTTTTTCAAAGCTTCTTGTTTCTTAGATAGGACATTTCGGACTGCCGTTGCCATCCGTTTTTCCTGATTTTGCAAATGAGCTAATAGATCCAACTTGGTCACAGGTGTTGCTAGTTCAGCCGCCGCTGTTGGCGTTGCAGCGCGTCGATCTGCCACAAAATCTGCCAAGGTCACATCCGTCTCATGCCCCACACTAGAGATAACTGGCAAACGAGATTCAAAAATAGCTCGTACCACAATTTCTTCGTTAAAGGCCCAGAGATCCTCTATGGAACCACCTCCACGACCAATAATGAGTAAATCCAAATCGTCCCCTTGATTAGCACGCGCAATATTTCTAGCAATTTCCTCCGCAGAACCTTCACCTTGAACCTTAGTTGGATAGAGTAGAATATCGACACCTGGAAATCGCCTACTGACGGTCGTGATAATATCTCGAATAACGGCTCCACTGCGACTGGTTACCACACCAATTCTCTTAGAAAATTGGGGCAGAGCTTGCTTGAAACGTTCTTGAAACAGGCCTTCTTCTGTCAATTTTTTCTTGAGTTGTTCAAACTGAATCGCAAGCGCCCCAACCCCATCAGGCTCAGCCTTTTCAATGATGATGGAGTAGCTACCACTTGGTTCATAGACCTGCACACGCCCAATCACATTGATTTTCATTCCTTCTTCTAGGTCGAAACCTAATTTCTGATAAACCCCAGACCAGATGGTCGCTTGAATAACTGCATGGTCATCTTTTAGGGAGAAATATTGGTGAGTAGGTCGTTTACGAAAGTTGGAAACTTGACCAGTTAAATAGACCCGTTCCAAGTATGGGTCTTTATCGAATTTCATTTTCAGATACTTGGTCAAAGTTGTTACCGATAAATACTTTTCCATCTCCACCTACTATTCATTTTCTTGCTCTTTCATGGGTATTATTATACCAAAAATATGCCTAAAAATCTCCATTTATGTACCATTATGAGGGAAAAATAGAAAAAGGAGGCAAGGCCTCCAATTCTGTTTATTTGCTATTTCGAGCTTCTTCCAAAATCTTAGCAATCTTGGTCGTCAACAGGTCGATAGCTACTGTATTGCTGACTCCCTCAGGAATGACGATATCAGCATAACGCTTAGTCGGCTCGATAAACTGATGGTACATGGGTTTAACCACACCTAGATACTGGTCAATAACGCTATCAAGGCTACGGCCACGTTCTTCCATATCGCGCTTGATACGACGAATAATGCGCACATCATCATCCGTATCCACAAAAATCTTGATATCCATCAAATCGCGCAGGCGCTTGTCCTCCAAGACCAAAATGCCCTCAACGATAAAGACATCCTGAGGCTCCTGACGATAGGTCTTGCTGCTCCGTGTATGTTCAGTATAGTCATAAGTCGGAATGTCCACCGGACGCCCTGCCAACAATTCCTTCATCTGCTCAATCATCAAGTCTGTATCAAAGGCAAATGGATGGTCATAGTTGGTTTTGATACGCTCTTCAAAGGTCAAATGAGACTGATCCTTGTAGTATGAATCATGCTCAATCATGGAAATCTTTTCATCAAGAAAATGCGATAAAATGGCTCTTGAAACACTGGTTTTACCACCACCAGAACCACCTGTCACTCCAATAATGATTGGTCTATTTTGCATGCTATCCTCCGTTATTTTATCCGTCGTCTATTCTATCACATTTTTTACAAAATTTATAGTCTCATCAGCAAAAAACACCAGAGTCTTCCCTCTGATGTTCGATAGTTTTAACGAAAGCCCTGTAGGGTTTGAGCAAGCATCTGCAAGAAAGCCAGTCTCCCTCTTTCCTGGCTAGGAGCTTTGGCAATCCATAAACCAAAATCAATGACAGACTTAGGTGCCTGGTAATGATGCGTCATGAGGTAAAGCGACAACCCTTGACTCAAATTGGCCATGACCGATTGGTATTTTTCATTTCTGTCTAAATTTTGTATAGCAAGACGAAACAGGTGACTCAACTCACTATTTTCATTTATTTCTTTTTGTTGAAGAAGTTGCTCCACCCTTTCTCGAAACTCATTTTGCATCATGGAATTATCACACCAAATCCTGGTCTAGGTGCCCATGGACCATAATTAATCCAGCCATTGACTACTACACTTCCCGTGTACCCCCAAAACTCTCCATGATTGATACTGCATTTTGCTCGACCTTTAACGTCTACACAATATACTCCTGGGCCTAAGTTCCCACCAGAACCTGTAATGGACTCTAAATATTTATCTGAAAGAATTTTAAATTGCTTCATTTCACACCTCTAAATTTCTATATAGATTATTTGAGTATCTACAACTCGCAACAATTGGAATATTATAATTCCCAACCCCATTCTACTATTAGTATGGGGTTTTATCAAGCAATTGTTATCTATCACCCGATTTTTATTCCTAAAGGATCTAGCTAAAAACCTTCCTTGGCTTATAGAGATTGCCCCGTTTTTCTAGAATGGCTAACAATTTATCATCTTCAAAGGCAGCCAGTTCTTTGTCCGTTTGGTCTAGCTCAATAAAACGACCAAAGCGAACTTCTGTAGCTTCTTCTGGACTTAGGAAAACTTTGACAAGATCACCTGTCCCAATCTCTAAAGGATGGAGAAAATCTAATTGCCCAGCCTCTACTTTTTCAGCAATTTCCTCCAAGGTCAGTGCGTCTTCTAATTGTAAGCCAGCAGCACTAGTACGAGTCAAATGGGACATATGAGCCGCATAACCAAGCTTTTCACCCAAATCAACTGACAAAGTACGGATGTAAGTCCCTTTACTGCATTTTACACGAAAAGTAAAGCGTGCAAGGTGATCATCATAAGAAATCGGACTTGTTCGATCAAATTGATAAATGGTCACCTGACGTTCTGGACGCTCCACTTCCTGACCAGCACGCGCATACTCATAGAGCTTGCGACCATTAACCTTAACTGCCGAGTACATAGGCGGAATCTGACTAATAGGTCCAGTCAAGCTCGCAATCGCTTCATCAACAATGGTTTCATCTAAAGGTGACAAAACAGGCGTCTCTGCGACAACTTCCCCACTAGCATCCTCAGTCGTCGTGGAATAACCCAGAGTAATTTCCCCCTCATAGATCTTACCCTCGTCCTGCATAAACTCGACCATGCGTGTCGCCTTGCCAACCGCAATCGGCAAAACACCCACCACATCCGGATCCAAGGTTCCACCATGACCAATTTTCTTGGTTCCCAAAATCTTACGCAGTTTAAAAACCGCATCATGCGAGGTCATTCCTGCTTCTTTTTTTAAGTTGATAATACCGTTCATTTTTGCTTTCTACTCCCCCTTCAGTGCTTCGAACTTCGCTTTCATGGTTGGATTTTTCCGGGTCAATTTTTTAACAGAGACATCTTCCAATTTGTTGTTAGCTAGACGGAGTTGGTTTTCAGATGTTGTCAGGAATTTCTTAACCTCTTCCATGCGTTTGATGGCCTTATCGATTTCATCAATAGCTTTTCCAAAGTTGGTCGAAGCTGAGTTGTAGTTCTTGGCAAAGGCTAGCTTAAAGGCATCCAAGTCTTCCTCAAAATGTGTAATGTCGATATTTTGCTCGCGAACAAGCGCTAACTCCTGCTTGTATTTTAAAGAATTAAGAGCCGCATTACGTAAGAGCCCAATCAACTGAATAAAGAATTGAGGACGAACCACATACATCTTTTCATACTCGTGACTGACGTCAACAATCCCTGTGTTAAAGTAGTCGTTATCGGTCTCAAGCATGGTCACTAAAACGGCATACTCACAGTTCTTCTCCCGACGGTCCTTGTCTAATTCCTTGTAAAAATCTGCATTCTTGTGCTTCTTCTCCGTTCCGTCAGCTTCATTCTTCATCTCAAACATGATGGAGATAATCTCTACCCCATTTTCATCACACTCACGGAAGATGAAGTCTCCCTTAGACCCACGCGCAGAGACCTTGTTATCCTTCTCAAAGTAGGCATTTGGAAAGGCGAAACTACGGACCTTGTTAAACTCACTCTCTGCATACTGTTCCAGACTTTCCCCGATCGCTTTTGTAGATTGCTGGGCTTTGAAATTCTTATAGAACTCGACCTGTTCACTGGCTGCTTTAAGCTGGGCTTCATAGTTTTGCTTAACAGAAGCCAAAGACAACTCATTTTCCTTTTCTTGCAGTAGGAGCTGATTTTTGACCTGATCACGTTCTTTTTCTAGGTCAGAAAGGGTCTTTTGCAGTTGATTTTCATGCTCTAAACGCAAGGTAGCCAATTGGTTTTCCAAAGCCTGTACTTCCTTATCCTTAGCCAAGAGGGCCTGATGGCTTGTCTCTTCAACTTCTTTCTTGGCCAATTCTTTTTCTGTATCAAAGTTTTGGATCTGACTCTGTAATTGCGCGATTTCTTGGTCTTTTTGAGCCAGTTTAGTCTGTTGCTCATTCATAGCCTTTTGCTCAGCCAAGGCCAGTTCCTGCTTCATGCGATCGTGCAATTCCTTATCAAACTCTGCCGTTCTCACTTGGGACAGAAGTTCGGCATACTGACTTTCATTTACTGTAAAGACTTCCCCACAGTTGGGACATTTGATTTCGTTCATAGCGTTCCTCTTTCTAGACTTCTGTATCCATTATATCATGCCTAAAGGAAAATCAAAAACAGTGAGTCGAAACCCACTGTTTATCTTCTTTTACTTTAAATTTTTTCCAAGGCCAAGCGCAAGTCCTCAATCAAATCATCTACATTTTCAAGACCAATTGACAAACGAAGTTGGTTTGGTGTGACACCTGCTGCTTCTAGGTCTTTTTCTGACAATTGACCGTAAGTGGTTGTTGCTGGATGGACAACAAGCGATTTAGCATCTGCCACGTTTGCAAGATCAGAAAAGATTTCTAAATGATCAATGACCTTGCGGGCTTCTGCCTCCCCACCTTTGACATGGAAGGTAAAGATGGAGCCGACACCTTTTGGCAAGTATAGTAGATTGAAACTAGAATAGTACACATATACTTCTAAAACATTGTTAGAAATCGATTTGACTGTCCTGATCGATTCGTCCTATTCTTATTTCATTTTACTATATTTTTATGAAAATCTTAAAAAAATCAGTGAAATTCTGGATTTCACTGATTTGTATTAATAAAATTGTTTATATGGTTGATTGAAAGCTGTTAGGATTTCATCAGATGTTTGTGAATAATCTTTTGTTTCTTTCAAATCACCTTTGACAATAATACGTTCTGTAGCAGCAAGGTCTTCACAGGTTACTAATGTGATTTCATTGACCCCATCTCTATCATCAACTTCATCAACACGATCCGGTGTCACACGTTTGACTTCACGTATTTCATAAGTATAAACTTTATTTTTATCGGTTAGATAAATCTTCATGCCATTTTTAGCATTATCTAAAGGAGAAAATAACATTTTATTAGCATTATCAACACCAAAGATATGGTGACTAGCTAGACTATAATTTCCTTCCCCCATTACTTGCTCGCGTTTCATTGTACCAGCTCCGTAGAAGAGATTAACATTATCAAGTCCTTTAAAAATCGGCAAATTCATTTCCAATTCAGGAATTGCAATTCCCCCAATAACTGGTAATTTTTGAGCATCCCATTGAGAAGTTAGAACAGCTTCCGAAGAGATAGCTTTGACAGAATCAAAGTCAAAATTGCCTTCTGTATCCTGATTTTCTTCTAATTTTTCTTTTGATACCTGGCTAACTTGATACTTATTGGTATTCCAGACTATGAAAATATTTCGAATTTGCGCATTAAAAATCAAAGCCAGTGACAGTAATATCAGAAATCCTGCTAGGATATTTGTCAGCAGATTTTTTCGCTTGTTTTTCTTTTTATTATTTTTATGAGACATTATTCTTCACCTTCTGTTTCATTTTCTGTCCCAACTTCTTCTTTTTCTGCCACCGCAACCGTTGTGAAAGTCACTATCTGAGCATCTTGATCCAGGCGCATTACTTTAACTCCCATAGTTGCGCGTCCTGTTTGTGAAATATTGGCAAGATTGGTTCGAATCATGACACCTGTATCAGTGATAATCATCAAATCCTCATCCCCTTGAACAGTCATAAGACCGGCCAGCAAGCCATTTTTTTCGGTAATTTTAGCTGTCTGCATTCCCTTACCACCACGACCTTTTGTTGGGTATTCAGTAGCGACTGTACGCTTACCATATCCTTTTTCTGTGATAATAAGAACCTCATCTTGATCAGTAATCAAGCTGGCACCAACAACTGTGTCTCCTTCACGAAGGTTAACACCTTTCACACCAGTGGCGATACGACTCATACCACGAACGGCTGATTGATTAAAGCGAACTACATAACCAAACTTGGTACCAATGATAATATCCATATCTCCTTCCGCCAACAAGACATTGATTAACTCATCTTCATCCTTTAAATTCAGCGCTTTGAGACCATTTTGACGAATATTGGCAAATTCCTTAACACTGGTTCTCTTCACAATACCGTGACGGGTTGTAAAGAAGAGATAAGCATCATCACTGCGATCAGACTCAACATTGATAACCGTCTGAATATTTTCGTCTTCATCCAATTTCAAGAGATTGACTACTGGTAGCCCTTTGGCAGTCCGACCATACTCAGGAATTTCATAACCTTTCAAACGATAAACTCGTCCTTTATTTGTGAAGAAGAGCAGATGATCATGGGTGCTAGTTGACACTAACTCACGAACAAAGTCATCATCTTTCACTCCTGTTCCTTGGACACCACGACCCCCACGTTTTTGAGCAGTAAATTCAGCTTGGTCCAGACGTTTAATGTATCCTTTGTTAGAAAGGGTAATTAAGACATCCGATTCTTCAATCAAGTCCTCATCCTCGAGACTCAAGACCTGTCCAACCATCAACTCTGTACGGCGTTTATCGGAAAATTTACGTTTAACTTCATCCAATTCGTCTTTGATGATTTGAGAAACACGTTCAGGCTTAGCAAGAATATCCGCTAAGTCCGCAATCAGAGCCAAGAGGTCATCATACTCAGATTGAATCTTATCGCGTTCCAAACCTGTCAAACGACGAAGACGCATGTCTAGGATGGCCTGACTTTGACGTTCAGAAAGCTTAAACTTACTCATCAACTCAGCTTGTGCTTCCGCATCCGTTTCACTAGCACGAATGATACGAATCACTTCGTCGATATGGTCTAGCGCAATCAAGAGACCTTCTAAGATATGAGCGCGCGCTTCCGCTTTTTCCTTATCAAAACGTGTACGACGAACAACTACTTCTTTTTGGTGCTCGATATAAGCATCCAAAATCTGACGAAGAGACAAAATTTTCGGTATACCATTTTGGATAGCCAGCATATTGAAACCAAAGTTGGTTTGCATCTGGGTCATCTTGAAAAGATTATTGAGGATAACATTGGCTGACGCATCACGCTTGACTTCAATAACAAATCGAACACCCTCACGGTTTGACTCATCACGTACTGCTGTAATCCCCTCAATGCGTTTTTCCTGAACCAAGCGAACAATATGCTCATGCACCTTGGTTTTGTTGACCATATAAGGAAATTCTGTTACAACAATGCGCTCACGGCCAGTCTTAGTTTCTTCGATTTCGGTACGAGAACGTAGGACAATCGAACCTTTACCCGTTTCATAAGCCTTATGGATACCTGATTTCCCCATGACAAGAGCACCAGTTGGAAAATCTGGTCCAGGCAAGACTTCCATCAAGTCCTTGGTAGTCACTTCAGGATTATCCATGACCAACTTCACTGCATCAATGGTTTCACCTAGATTATGAGGTGGAATATTGGTTGCCATCCCAACCGCAATACCAGTTGCTCCATTAACCAAAAGGTTTGGAAAACGCGCTGGCAAGACCAAGGGTTCCCGTTCGTTGGCATCATAGTTATCAACGAAATCAACTGTATTTTTGTTGATATCACGAAGCATTTCCAGAGCAATCTTGCTCATACGTGCCTCGGTATAACGTTGAGCGGCAGCACTATCTCCATCCATGGAACCAAAATTCCCATGACCATCTACAAGCATGTAACGGTAGCTCCACCATTGAGCCATACGGACCATGGCTTCATAGATAGAGGAATCCCCGTGTGGGTGGTATTTACCCATGACATCCCCTGTAATACGAGCAGATTTTTTATGGGGTTTGTCTGGAGTAACACCCAATTCATTCATTCCGTAGAGAATGCGACGGTGAACAGGTTTTAAGCCATCTCGAACATCAGGAAGAGCTCGCGCTACGATAACACTCATGGCGTAGTCGATAAAGCTTGCCTTCATCTCCTTTGTCAGATTGACATTCACTAAATTTTTATCCTGCATTAATAAATGCCTCATTTCACAATTAGTAAGTAACAACATTATACCATAAATTCCCATCTATTTCAGCCTCTAAACCACTAAAACGTTTACATAGAGAACTATACGGCATATTCGTGACAAAGTTTTTTAAAAGTGATAGAATGAAGTTGTCTAGGGAAAATCCCCTAATAAAATTAAGGAGATGTTTAGAACAATGACTTCAACTAAACAACACAAAAAAGTTATCCTTGTCGGTGATGGTGCTGTAGGTTCATCTTACGCTTTTGCACTTGTTAACCAAGGAATTGCACAAGAGCTTGGAATTATCGAAATTCCACAATTGCATGAAAAAGCTGTTGGTGATGCGCTTGACCTTAGTCACGCCCTTGCCTTCACTTCACCTAAAAAAATCTATGCAGCTCAATACTCTGACTGTGCAGACGCTGACCTTGTTGTGATCACTGCAGGTGCGCCTCAAAAACCAGGTGAAACTCGTCTTGACCTTGTAGGTAAAAACCTTGCTATCAACAAATCAATCGTAACTCAAGTTGTTGAATCAGGTTTCAAAGGTATCTTCCTTGTTGCTGCTAACCCAGTTGACGTTTTGACTTACTCAACTTGGAAATTCTCTGGTTTCCCTAAAGAACGCGTCATCGGTTCAGGTACTTCACTTGACTCAGCTCGTTTCCGTCAAGCCCTTGCTGAAAAAATCGGTGTTGACGCTCGTTCAGTTCACGCCTATATCATGGGTGAACACGGTGACTCTGAGTTTGCCGTTTGGTCACATGCTAACGTTGCCGGTGTAAAATTGGAACAATGGTTGCAAGCTAACCGTGACTTGAATGAAGCTGACCTTGTAGAACTCTTCATTTCTGTTCGCGACGCTGCATACTCAATCATTAACAAGAAAGGTGCTACATACTACGGTATCGCTGTAGCCCTCGCTCGTATCACTAAAGCAATCCTTGACGATGAAAACGCAGTACTTCCACTTTCCGTATTCCAAGAAGGTCAATACGGAATTGAGAACGTCTTTATCGGTCAACCAGCTATCGTTGGAGCACACGGTATCGTTCGTCCAGTAAACATTCCATTGAACGATGCAGAAACTCAAAAAATGCAAGCATCTGCTAAAGAATTGCAAGCTATTATTGACGAAGCATGGAAAAATCCAGAATTCTAAGAAGCTTCTAAAAATTAATTTAACTATAGACAACTCCTTGAATCATCAGGGAGTTGTTTTTTTCCTGTATCATATGAAATAGTACCCCGTTACTCTAAAACGTTGTTATAAAATGCTTTAAATTCCTAATTGATTTGTTCATATCTTATTTCAATCCATTATACATCTTCCCACAATAAAACGCATAATACCAAGGATTGTCAATACCTTATCTTATGCGTTTTTTCTGATTTCAAAGAATTTTGACTCAGCCTTCTTTTTAATTATTTTCAAAATAGGAATCAACCAACTCCTGAATTCTTCCTTCTTTAGCTGCTGGAATAGTATCTTCTAAAACAAAATTCTTCCTACTGATATCTTTAGAAAGATTTCCAAAGATAAAATTAGTGGAAATGTTATAGATAATTTCTGAAGGGGCAAATCCATAAACTTGATTTTCTAGGATATGTTTTAATCGCTCTTCAGGATTTTGAAAGGCTTCTTGCATACCTACGCTATTATATAGTCGCTTAACCAATTCTGCAATATAGAGGCCTGACTTCATGTACAAATCAATAAAAGTCTTAGATGGATCATCAAAAATCCCTGGATTTTCCTTTTCCAAATCATCCACCATCCTTTTCACCACTCGTTTAGGAGTGAAAATTTGGTTGGTCTTCTGCGGTGGAATATAGTCAAAAATGTCTTCTTTTTGATCTTTAAAATAATCCGCCAACTCCTCTTTCTTACGAAGAAATTCTTGGATAGCTTCGTCAAATGTTGCTCGATCAAAGAGATGTCCTGCAAAATCTTGTCCACCATCTCTCAAATAACGAAATTGGTCAATCGTAATAGCAGTCACTTCAAAGAAAACATGCTCAGGAACAAAGGTATCAAAATTATCAAGTGTTAGAGATTGATTGCCATAGGCCATGATGAAACTTGGAATTGTTCGTGCAAATCCTCGAAGATGGTCACGAATCTCATCTTGAGCTGATTGTTTTAACTGTTCAACACGTTTTATCTCAACCTGTTCGATAAACTTCTCAGGCATTTTTTCCACTTCTTTTTTGAGTGTTTGCTCTAGTTTTTCTTTGTGAATGAGATTATTTTCTTCTAAACGTTTATCAAAATCTTCTTGAATCTTATCCTTTTGCTCCTTATCAACCGCTTCCTTGATTTGTTGCTGCAATTCTTGCTTGATATGAGCTTCAGAAATTTTTCTTTCGATATCATTTTTTCGAATTTCATTCTCAAATATTGCTGTAATTTGTTTCTTGATGTGGTCTGCTTCTCGAGTTTTAAGGTCATCATATCCAACTTTCAATTCCTCTACAATCACTGAAGAAACTGTCTTGCTCAAGTCATTGACTAGTTGCTTTTGAGTTTTATCCTCGTCCTTAGTGACCAGTTCAACAACAGACTGACCGAGTCCATAGACTTTTTCTCCAAAAAGTCGCATTTGTTGATTAACTACGATTTCATGGTCAACTACTGCATTTCCCTCATCATCGACTGTAACATCTGAAAAGTCTAATAAATCAGAACTATCTTGTACCTTCCCTTCCTTTTCAACTGGCAGCTCATTTAAAATATCTAAAACTGTTTGACTTGCTTGGAAAATACCACTAATATTATCAAATAAGAGATTGGACATAAAACCTCGTTTAAGGACTTCTCTAGCTTTTATCTGACGAGGGATGGTTAGAACTGCCTTGGCATCAATTTCAACCATCTTACCAGCACGGTCTTCGGCAATAACTGGAAAGAAGTTTAATAATTCTCTAATATTTTCTTCACGAGTTGTCGAAGTCCCGCCGCCTCCTGCAGTCGCAAGCGATAAGTTGTTGGCAAACTCATCAAAGAGAATCAAGGTTCTTTCCGGCGCAAAGTCAAATACATAGGCTTTTTCTTTGCGGAAATGATTTCCTTTGCTATCGGTCCATGAATATGGGTTCTGAGCACGAAATGCAGCCTGCATATAAAGAGCAGGTGATTTCAAATTTGATAACATCAATACACCTGTCCATTCAGGGATAGTGACCCCTGTCGTCAACTGACCAACGGAGAGGGTAATGGTTTTGTCATTCTCTGCTATCGCTTTTCTAACCAAGTCCAAGGATTTGAGTTTGACTTTATCGTCTTCTTCGGACATACGTCCGTCACCAGCAGCTAGAACGATCTCATAGTTTTCATAGATGGGGTGTTCTTCTAGTAGTGCTTTTAAAGCCTTAGCTGAGGCTACACGCTCCAACAGCCAAAAAGTATGCTTGAGTTCGTTCCGAAGTTCTTTGGTTGAAAATGGATACTTTTCATTGCTTGACAGAGTATCTAACCAATTTTTGACATCTTGCTCATGGATAAATTTACCTTTATCATCTGTAGCGAAAAATTCACTCAAGTCAAAAGCATAGTCAATATTTTCACCATCAAGTTGAGCGCCTTTCTCTAGCTCTTCACCAATCATCTGAGACATTTGATAGGTAAAGAGATTTAACTGAGGTAAGGTTTCATATGGATTTTCCTCTTCTTTCTCAGGCGACCAAATAGTTTTGGCTGCCTGCTCATCAGCATAAGACCAGTTATAGATTTGCTCCTCGGTAAACTCTCCCTTTGCCAATGCTTTAAATGGAGTTCCAGAAAGGTGTAAGGTAAAGTTTCGACGGATCTTATTAAAGGCTTGGTCAGTCTTGAAGGTATCAACTCCTTCATGAGCCTCGTCAATAACCAACAAATCCCAATGCAGATCAGTCACCCATTTGAGTTTATCGTGCTCTCCACCTAAATAAACAGAACCTTTCAAGTCTTGGAGACTGATAAAAGCAAGTTGTCTTACATCGTCATCTAAAATACCAACAAATTCTTTACGTGACAAAGTTGGACGACTCTTAAGGCTATCTGATTCAGAAACAAACTTGTAAGTCGTCTGACCTGCTATGAATGTTTCAAAATCATCATACCATGAGTTAGCAATGGCAGGGCGGTTTGTTACAATTAGGACATTGACAGCTTCCATCCGTCGAGCTAGGTCATAGGTAGACAAGGTTTTACCAAAGCGTGGCTTGGCATTCCAGAGAAACTTGCCTCCAGCATGTTCTTGGAAATAAGCTAATGTCTTAGCAACTGATTCTTCTTGCTCTTGTCGCAGAGTATAGTCCTGTCCTTTTCCAGGTTGATAACCAGACAAATCATGCTGAACAAATTTATCGAATAGATTTTTAGATTTTTCAGGAGTTCCATTAAAATAGAACCATTCCGTCTTAGGACGACGTTCTACATCATGGAAAGACAAGAAATGGTGGAAATCATGATCCTTGAAAGTTTTCCCCTTATCAGGCTCTTCTGTATAAGCTGCATCACCAGTCCATAATATGTCTGTATCTATATGAGCTGTATGCGTTTGCTCCTTGATACGTTGTGTGACATCACGTTCTGTGTAACCAATCTTAATCCAGCCTTCATTGCTGGTTACCGTAGGTGTAGTGTAGGCATAGATTTTAGGATGAATTTCTTTAGCGGTTTTTATTTCTACTGGCATAAGTATTCCTTTTTTTAAAAAACTAAGATAATTTTTCTAACTCTGTTAAATCGATTCCCATCGTGTTTAAAATGTCATCAAACACTACAGTTTTAAATTCATCAGCATACTGATTGAATAGATTCATTAAAGCTTTATATAATCTTTGAAAATCTTTCTTATCAAGTACAATTTTTAAAAATAGAATAACCACTATAAAACGTTTATTATCATATCTCCTTATCCCAAAATGATTTGCTATTTGAGATATTCTGACATTTCTTAAATTAACATTATACAGTCGTTCATCATGTGCACAGATATTTCTAACTAGGTTAGCCACTTTCAAACATGCACTTAAATCTGCACTAGATAGTCTAAATGTATTGTCTTTATTTTGTATTCTATATTTATCTGTATAAAATTTTGCAATGATATTCTTTGTACTATCCGTTAAAATATTGTAAAAATTAGCAATGTTTCCCATTGTAAGAAAATTAACTAAAACCCAAAGTGGTACTTCCCCATGTTCCTCAATGTAATGTTTAATAGCGCCAGTTCTATCTACCTTATCATGAATCGTCTTGGTTAAGATAGAGATTTGTTGAAGAACTTTTTTAGGATCATTGTCTACAAAATTTGCAATATCTAAATAAGCATTCTTACGAGGGTGTTTTTTAGAGAACTCATATGCAACTGTGGTCTTTATTGAATTTTCGAATATCAATAAATATTTCAATAATAATATCCTTAGTTCTCTATCAAATAAAAACAAAGCCTTTAGTTCGTTAAAGTGAGTTCCTTTTTGATAAATTTCAGGTTCAACAGGGCGATTATTGCTGTCCTTTACTAAAAATAAATCTTTATAACCGTTTATAACATTGTAATAGTTTTCTTGCTCTAAAAATCTCTTTGGCTTCCCATTCGTTGGTACTACAACACCCCTATTTCTTAAGATTGTTAACTGTTGATTAAATGTTTTATGTTCCTTCAAACTTATCTCCTATAAAATAAAAAGGGTCAGGGCATCGTATGCTTCCTGACCTAATCCTATGTGTCTATTATAGATCATTGAGCGCTATTTGTCAAATAAAAATACTTCTCTAATCCATCTCCCTTACATGAGTCTCAATAAAGGCAATCTCTTCAGGAGAAAGGTCATATTTTTGATAAAGCTGGCGGTCAATATCAGCCACTGATTGTGTCCAATCAATGTCCGAATTGACCGTGAAGTCTTGGAGTGGAACGTAATACCAAGTTTTGCGTGAGTTATGCTGAGTAACTTTCAAAACACCTAATAATACTCTAGCGAATTTAGTTTTAATAAATTTAATACAAGCATCGGCTTCAAATTTTGTTTTAAAATTACCAATAGATAAAAAAGTATCTGTATGCCCGATTAGGGGTTCCCCGATTAGGGGTGTTGATAAGACTTCACCTAAGGCACCACTTCCATTAGCTTCTGGTACAAAAACATTATAATTTTCGAATGTTTCCGGTAAATCTAAATATTTTTTATTAATATATCGATAAACACGTTCGGAGCCAATTCTTCCAAGTAGAGCAACATGGTCTTTTTCTTCGTTGTTTTTGAAAACAAAATCTAACTGAGTTAGTGATTTCGAAACAATTTTATTTTTTGTTCCTTTTCCTTGCAGCTTTTCAGCATTTGGATAATCAGAAAAAAGTTTATTTGAAAATCTATAAATACCTTGAGGATAAACTAAATCAGAAAAAGTTTCAAATTCTGGATGTTTTTCGATTTTTTTTACAATACCATTCAAAGTTTCAAAAATAGTAAATACTCCGATTGGTCCCAAATCTTTATCAACATCACGATAAGTTATTGCTACTCCACCCTTAATATCCGTTCCTGTAAATACTTTACCGCTTTTAAGTTCATAGAATTGAACTTTTAAATGCTTGTCTTCAAGCATCTTTTCCATCCAATTTTTAGGAGTTTGACCAGCTTTAAATAAAAACCTTGCTGGGGTGATTAGTATAGATTTATCTGCGATTTTATAAGCTTCATCAATAAAATAGTGATATATTGGCTCATCTCTAGCTTCTCCTGTTTCCTGATAAGGCGGATTTCCTATCACGACATCAAATTTCATTTCACTTTCCTCGCTAGATAGGCACTCAAAACCTATCATTCTATTCTTTTTCCAGTCTTTGATATGGGTTTTAGATTCTTCTACTTCTTGGACTTCTAGCTCATCTGAAAACAAGCTTAATTGTTGAGATTGCTCTTGTTTAGCTGAGTAAGGACTGATTTTTTTCAATCCATCCATCTGAAAGACATTGTAGGAGATAATGGTTGCAATTTCTTTCTTTTGCTCTAATGTTGGTTGATTTCCAGTCTTAGCTAGATAATAGTCCTCAAAAGTTGCCAAAAGATTCTCACGCGCCAAAAGGAGAGAGTCCCCTTGGTACTCATAACCATACGAAGCACGATAAGCTTCTTTTATAAGTTTATAAAAGGCGACTTCATCTGAAACCTCACGACTAATCCGTTGTAGTTTTCTATCTACAAACCCAACACGCTCAGATAATGGAATTTCCTTACCAGTCACTGTATCATATCTCGTTACCATATAGGGTGCTTCACCACAAGTTATCTCTAACCACCGTAAGTCAACATACTCTTCAAGACTTAACGAGCCTAGTTCCGATTCTACATATCCATTTTGCTTTGCGACCAACCAAGTTGGTGTAAACACTTCTGCCCTTATTTTTGTCCGATCTTTTTGCTCATATTTGGATTTTTCAGATCTGGGCTGAATCAAGTTAGCATAGTTTCCAGTAACCTTACTTGGACTAATAGCATCACTAGGACTAAAGCCTTTTCCTAACAAGCTATAAGAATGCGTTGCCCAAACAATTGATTTCTTTGTCGTTCGATCTTTTAAAAGAATTTTTAATAAGTCAGCCGATTCTTTAGCTAAACTTTCTTCACTAATATCTATTGTCATAAGCAACCTCTCTTATATTGTAAGCCCTATTATATCATATTTTAAAGAATGAAAATTTACTTGGAAAAAAGTAATTCAATAAATATCTCTCCGATGACCAACTTCTAGAATAGCAACGACTAATTCATCATCTACAATTTGTACGATAACTCGATAATTACCAATTCTATAGCGCCATTGACCAACACGATTACCAACCAAAGCCTTTCCGTGTCGTCTTGGGTCTTCCAAAACATTGGTTTGTAAATAGTTTGTAATTAGCTTCTGCGTATAACGATCCAATTTTTTCAATTGCTTGATGAATCGTCTTGTCGGAACTAATTTATACAAATTATTCATCCTCCAAGCCTAAATCATGCATCATTTCTTCCCAAGTAATAGGCTCAACTCCTTTTTCCAAGTCGTCTAAATACTCTTGATAGGCTAAATCTGCCACACGAGCGTCGTATTCGTCTTCTAGAGCTTCAAGAGTTTTGGTGCGGATAAGTTCCGACAGAGAAACTCCTTCAAACTTAGCCATTGCTTTCATAAATGTTTTATCAGCTTCAGAAACTTTTAATGTAATAGTAGTCATCTTTTGCACTCCCTTTTTTAATGGTAACACCATTGTATTACTTTTTAGGTGTTCAGTCAATATAAAAAGAACACCTTCTCAGCGTTCTTTCTATATCTCTGTCAATGGTGTTGCGGTATCTGGTGAGGTATCATAAACCTTAAAGTCTACTCCAACTCCCAGATCAGCTTGTGCTAGCTGATTGACCATGGTCATGTGAGCCAGCTCCTTGATATTGTTTTCCTTGGACAAGTGACCAAGGTAGATTTTCTTAGTGCGGTTTCCCAAGGTACGAATCATTGCTTCAGCACCATCTTCGTTAGAAAGGTGACCCAGATCCGATAGGATTCGTTGTTTGAGTCGCCAAGCGTAAGAACCTGATCGCAAAATCTCTACATCATGGTTGGACTCGATAAGATAGCCATCCGCATTTTCGACAATCCCCGCCATACGGTCACTGACATAACCTGTATCTGTCAAAAGGACAAAACTCTTATCATCCTTCATAAAGCGATAGAACTGCGGTGCGACTGCATCATGACTCACACCAAAACTCTCGATGTCAATATCTCCAAAGGTTTTGGTTTTTCCCATCTCAAAGATATGCTTTTGCGAAGAATCCACCTTGCCAAGATACTTGCTATTTTCCATAGCCTGCCAAGTCTTTTCATTGGCATACAGATCCATACCATACTTGCGAGCTAACACACCTACTCCATGGATATGGTCTGAATGCTCATGGGTAATCAAGATGGCATCCAAGTCTTCTGGTTTGCGGTTAATTTCAGCAAGTAGGCTGGTAATTTTCTTACCAGATAAGCCTGCATCTACTAAAAGCTTCTTTTTTGAGGTTTCCAGATAAAAGGAATTTCCACTGGAACCCGACGCTAAAATACTGTATTTAAAGCCTATTTCACTCATTCTAGTCTTCTACTTCGTCCTCCCATACTTCTTCTTTCACTGCATCCTTATCATAAGGGAGCACAATGGTAAAGGTTGAACCCTTGCCATATTCACTCTTGGCCCAAATAAAGCCCTTATGTTGTTTGATAATTTCTTTAGCGATAGACAGTCCTAGACCTGTACCACCTTGTGCACGACTTCTAGCACGATCCACACGATAGAAACGGTCAAAGATACGTGGTAAATCCTGCTTAGGAATCCCTAAACCCTGGTCAGAAATGGATAAAATCATCTGGTCTTCAGTTGTCTTCATTCTGACAGTGATTTTACCCCCATCTGGCGAATACTTAATAGCATTATTTAAAATATTGTCGACAACCTGTGTCATCTTATCTGTATCAATTTCCATCCAGATAGAATTGATGGGATAATCTCTCACCAACTCATATTTTTTCTCCTTTTCCTGTCCTTTCATCTTGTCAAAACGATTGAGGATAAAGGTAATAAAAGCAGTAAAGTTAATCAGTTCCACATCCAAGTGACTGGTGGCATTATCAATCCGTGAAAGATGGAGGAGATCCGTCACCATGCGCATCATACGGTTGGTTTCGTCCAGAGACACCTTGATAAAGTCTGGTGCTACAGTTTCACACAAAGCCCCCTCATCCAAGGCTTCAAGATAGGATTTCACGCTGGTTAAAGGAGTCCGTAACTCATGGCTAACATTGGAAACAAAGAGTCTCCGTTCGCGTTCTTCCTTCTCCTGCTCCGTCGTATCATGCAAAACAGCCACCAAACCTGAAATAAAGCCAGACTCTCGACGTATCAAGGCAAAGCGAACTCGAAGGTTCAAATATTCGCCATTGATATCTTGGGAATCTAGCAACAATTCTGGACTTTGGGTAATCAAATCACGCAATTCATAGTCTTCTTCTATCTTGAGTACTTCCAAAATGCTTCTATTCAGAACATCTTCCTGAACCAGCCCCAGTTGCTTCTTGGCTGTATCGTTAATCATGATAATCTGCCCCCGACGATTGGTCGCAAGAACCCCATCTGTCATATAAAACAGAATACTATTTAGCCGCTTACTTTCTTGTTCTAGATTTTCCTGAGTGAGACGAATAACCTCCGACAAGTCATTCAAATTATTGGTAATATTGGTGATTTCAGACCCACCTTGCATATCAAGAACCTTGGAATAATCTCCTGCAATCAAATCTTTAACCTTTTGATTGACTTGCTTCAATCGAATATTATCACGTCTATTCTCCAGTAATAAGAGGGTCACAACAAGGATGAAACCTAACAAAATCAGAATAAAGATAAAATCTCTGGTAAAAATGGTTTGTTTCAGTAAATCAAGCATTATTTCTCATGTAATACCCTACACCACGGCGCGTCAAGATATACTCTGGTCGGCTGGGCGTATCTTCAATCTTCTCACGCAGACGTCGGACAGTCACATCAACTGTACGGACATCACCAAAATAGTCATAACCCCAGACAGTCTCAAGCAAGTGTTCGCGCGTAATGACTTGACCTGCATGCGATGCCAAATGATACAAAAGCTCAAACTCACGGTGGGTTAAGTCTAGTTCTTCTCCATATTTTTTAGCCACGTAGGCGTCTGGAACAATTTCTAAATCCCCAATTTGGATAGGTTGAGGTTTACTATCTGCTTCCTGACCATCTACTGGCATAGGTTGAGAACGACGCAGAAGAGCTTTAACACGCGCCTGCAACTCACGATTGGAGAAGGGTTTCGTTACATAGTCATCTGCCCCAAGTTCCAAACCGATAACCTTATCAAATTCACTATCTTTGGCTGAAAGCATAAGAATGGGCACACTGCTTGTCTTACGAATGGTCTTAGCAACTTCTAAACCATCAATTTCTGGAAGCATCAAATCCAGAATAATAATATCTGGTTGCTCTGCTTCAAATTGCTCTAGCGCTTCACGACCGTTAAAAGCAGTTACAACTTCGTAACCTTCCTTGGTCATATTAAACTTGATAATATCCGTGATTGGTTTCTCATCATCTACAATTAGTATTTTTTTCATATGTTCACCTTTTTCTCTACTATTATACCAAAAAAATAGTCAGAAGACACAATAGCTAGTCTTGGCTACTGTCTAAGTTGGCTTGTGCATAAGCCTGCCAGATTTTTTGTTGGGGTTTGGCAAGTGGGTAATTCTTGAATTCTTCTGGTGAAAGCCAGCGAACTTCCCTATCTGAAAAATCATGGAAGTCACTCACCTGACCGGCTACAATCTGTACATGCCATTTTCGATGACTAAAAACATGCTGGACTGTATCAAAACAAACATCAAGCCAATCAACATCTAGGTCATAGTCCTGCTGGAAACTCTCTTCTGGACTGGGACCAAAGTTCACACTTTCTTCCGCAACCTGATGAAAGAGGTCAAACTGCTCTTCTTGCGAAAAGTTATCAACTTCTATAAAGGGGAAATGCCAAAAACCTGCCAAGAGCTTTTCGCTTTCATTTTTTTCAAGTAAAAATTGTCCTTGAGAATTTTTCACAACTAAGGCTTTAAGATAAATAGGAACCGGCTTTTTCTTAGGAGATTTAATTGGATAACGGTCCATGGTTCCATTCTGATATGCCGCACTAAAGTCCTTGACTGGGCTTTCTTCAGGTCTGGGATTTACAGGAGACTCAATATCAGACCCTAAGTCCATCAAGGCTTGATTAAAATCACCCGGACGATCCGGATTAATCAAGATCTCCATCATTGCCTGAAAAATTTTTCGATTACTTGGAATCCCAATATCGTGGTTGACTTCAAACAGACGCGCCAAGACCCGCATGACATTACCATCTACAGCTGGCTCAGGCAAGTTAAAAGCAATACTGGAAATGGCTCCTGCTGTGTAAGGTCCAATCCCTTTCAAGCTGGAAATTCCTTCATAGGTATTTGGAAATTGGCCACCAAAGTCAGTCATAATCTGCTGGGCTGCAGCCTGCATATTGCGAACTCGAGAATAATAGCCCAAGCCCTCCCAAGCTTTCAGTAAACTCTCCTCAGGCGCAGTTGCCAGACTTTCGACAGTTGGAAACCAGTCCAGGAATCTTTCGTAGTAAGGGATAACTGTATCCACCCTGGTCTGCTGGAGCATAATTTCAGAAACCCAGATATGATAAGGATTTTTACTTCTACGCCACGGTAAATCTCTTTTGTTTTCATCATACCAACTGAGAAGTTTCTCACGGAAAGAAATAATCTTCTCCTCCGGCCACATGACAATACCGTATTCTTTCAAATCTAACATATCTCTAGTATAACACAGAAGGTTTTAACTGTCCTTTTCCTAGTATTAATACTCTTCGAAAATCTCTTCAAACCACGTCAACGTCGCCTTGCCGTAGGTATGGTTCCTGACTTCGTCAGTCTTATCTGCAACCTCAA
>NZ_VMKU01000025.1:0-7560 GCF_013276315.1 Streptococcus sp. 2741
TAGCTCCCATGATTTACAAGAACAGCAGGACAAGCGATTTCTTTGTGGAGTGGTTCAAAACGCAACTCCTGCCTGCTTTGAAGACACCTCATGTTATTATCATGGACAATGCTAGTTTTGATCCCAAGAACATTTTGGATGAACTCTGCATCCAAGATAAACACTTTTTCTTACCTCTACCGCCTTATTCACCAGATTTGAATCCTATTGAGCAAGCTTGGGCTATCTTGAAAAAGAAAGTAACAGATTTATTAAGGGAAGTCCCAACTATTTTTGAATGTTTGGAACGCTTTTTTTAAAACTAAATGATTATATAATTGAAATAAGAAGAAAATCATTATCAGAAAATTATAGGAGGTAGTAAAATTGACTTGCTTAATCAGTGTTATTTTATTACATCAAGGAGATAAAAATAGTTTATTAGAGTCTTTATTAATAGTTGATAGACAAACATTTAAAGATATAGAAGTTATTATTGTAAAGCCAATATAGAACACCTTTTGTTGGTTTATTTATTCTTCCTGATGATTATTATAAACTTACAAAGGATTTTCGGTACTATATGGAACAAGAACTTGTTTTCGAAGAGGAACTTGTTTCACCGAGCTGGACCCATGAAGTTTATCCTTTGGGGCACTTAGGGGATATAGATATTCATTTTCTACATTATTCTAGTATTGAAGAAGCACGGACTAAGTGGGAAAAAAGAAAAAACGCATAAATTGGGATAATCTATATTTTAAATTTGATAATAAAGATTCAGCTAGTGAAGAAATTTTAAATAAGATGGATAATCTTCCTTATTCTAATAAATTAATTTTAGTCAATCGTCCATATAAAAATTTGAAAAGTCAATGTGTTATTCCAGGTCAGGAACATCTTCCAGAACTGGCTATTATGTCTGATCCATTAAATACTTTTGATATCATGGCTTGGTTAAAAAAAGGTGGCAATGCTCTTTAAGTGCAAGTTATTGCGCTGTAGCATATAAATCTATTTCCTACATATTTTTTAAATGTTCTACGAGTTAATTTGAAACGTTTAGCTTGTGGTATAATAGATTTATGGATAAAAAATATGAAAAAATCTCTCAGGATTTGGGAGTGACGTTAAAGCAAATTGATACCGTTCTAAGTTTGACAGCTGAAGGGGCGACTATTCCCTTTATCGCGCGTTATCGCAAGGACATGACTGGTAGTCTGGATGAGGTGGCGATTAAGGCTATTATTGATTTGGATAAAAGTCTGACAAATCTCAATGACCGTAAGGAAGCTGTCTTAGCTAAGATTCAAGAACAAGGTAAGTTGACCAAGGAATTGGAAGAAGCTATCTTAGTTGCCGAAAAATTAGCAGACGTTGAAGAACTCTATCTTCCTTATAAGGAAAAGCGTCGTACCAAGGCAACCATTGCCCGTGAAGCTGGACTCTTTCCTCTTGCTCGCTTGATTTTGCAGAATATAGTTGACTTAGAGAAAGAAGCTGAAAAGTTCGTCTGTGAAGGATTTGCGACTGGCAAGGAAGCCTTGACCGGTGCAGTTGATATTTTGGTCGAAGCCTTATCGGAAGATGTGACCTTGCGTTCTATGACTTATCAGGAAGTGCTGAGACACTCTAAACTTACTTCTCAAGCCAAGGATGAAAGTCTTGATGAAAAGCAGGTTTTTCAGATTTATTATGATTTTTCAGAGACAGTTGGAACTATGCAAGGCTATCGTACCTTGGCTCTCAATCGTGGGGAGAAACTTGGTGTCTTGAAGATCGGTTTTGAACATGCGACGGACCGTATTCTTGCCTTCTTTGCTACTCGTTTCAAGGTGAAAAATGCTTATATTGATGAAGTTGTTCAGCAATCCGTTAAGAAAAAGGTCTTGCCTGCTATCGAGCGTCGTATTCGGACAGAATTAACTGAGAAAGCTGAAGAAGGAGCTATCCAACTTTTTTCTGACAATCTGCGCAATCTCCTCTTGGTTGCTCCACTGAAAGGGCGCGTGGTTCTTGGATTTGACCCAGCCTTTCGTACAGGTGCCAAGTTAGCTGTCGTGGATGCAACAGGAAAAATGCTGACAACTCAGGTTATTTATCCTGTTAAACCAGCATCAGCTCGTCAAATCGAAGAAGCCAAGAAAGATTTAGCAGATTTAATTGGTCAATACGGTGTAGAGATTATTGCCATTGGAAATGGAACGGCCAGTCGTGAAAGTGAAGCTTTTGTAGCGGAAGTTCTGAAAGATTTCCCTGAAGTCAGCTATGTTATCGTTAATGAAAGTGGTGCTTCTGTCTATTCTGCCAGCGAACTTGCTCGTCAGGAGTTTCCAGACTTGACCGTTGAAAAACGCTCTGCCATTTCTATCGCCCGTCGTTTGCAAGATCCTCTTGCGGAATTGGTCAAAATCGATCCTAAGTCAATTGGTGTCGGTCAATACCAACACGATGTCAGTCAGAAGAAACTATCTGAGAGTCTGGACTTTGTTGTCGATACAGTGGTTAACCAAGTTGGTGTCAATGTCAATACAGCTAGCCCAGCTCTTCTTTCACACGTAGCTGGACTCAACAAAACTATCTCTGAAAATATTGTCAAATACCGCGAGGAAGAAGGAAAAATCACTTCACGCGCCCAAATCAAGAAAGTTCCTCGTCTGGGAGCCAAGGCCTTTGAGCAGGCTGCTGGTTTCCTTCGTATCCCTGAAAGTAGCAATATCCTTGATAATACAGGAGTTCACCCAGAGAATTACACTGCAGTTAAGGAACTCTTCAAACGTTTAGATATTAAAGACCTAAACGAAGAAGCCCAAAGCAAACTCAAGTCCCTTTCAGTCAAGGAAATGGCTCAAGAGCTAGACCTCGGTCCAGAAACCCTTAAAGATATCATTGCAGATCTTCTCAAACCAGGTCGAGATTTCCGTGATTCCTTTGACGCACCTATGCTTCGCCAAGATGTCCTGGATATCAAGGACTTAGTGGTTGGGCAGAAGCTAGAGGGTGTGGTGCGTAATGTCGTTGACTTCGGTGCCTTCGTTGACATTGGAATTCACGAGGACGGTCTCATTCATATTTCCCACATGAGTCGCAAATTTATCAAACATCCTAGCCAAGTGGTGTCAGTTGGAGATTTGGTGACCGTTTGGGTCAAGAAAATTGATACTGAACGTGAAAAAGTCAATCTGTCGCTCCTAGCTCCAGATGAATCTAACTGATTACGTCAAGCAGGTTTCGCTAGAAGACTTCGGCAGACCTTTTATCCATCATGCCCAGTGGAATAGGCGTCTACGTTCGACAGGTGGGCGATTTTTCCCCAAAGATGGGCATTTGGATTTTAATCACAAGGTTTATCAGGAACTGGGGTTGGACGTTTTTAGGAAAATTGTCCGACATGAACTCTGTCATTATCACCTCTATTTTCAAGGAAAGGGCTATCAACACAAGGATCGGGATTTTAAGGAACTGTTGAAAGCAGTGGATGGATTACGCTTTGTGCCAACCTTGCCAAATAGCAACTCCAAGCCAATCAAGCTCTATCGTTGTCAATCCTGCCAGCAAACTTATTATCGCAAGCGAAGGATTGATACCAAACGCTATCGCTGTGGAGTTTGTCGAGGAAAGTTGCTACTAGTAAATCAGCCTGAGGACTGATGAAAGCCGAGCCTACCCGTGATATACTATGTCTAACCTAGCAGAAAGAGGAAATATCATGAACAGTAAGTTTTATAAAATGAGACGAAATCGCATGATTTCAGGAGTTTTAGCAGGTCTGTCAGACAAGTGGAACTTTGATGTTACCCTTGTACGTTTTCTGTTTGCCATTTTTACAGTCGCAAACTTTGGACTTGGGGTGATTATCTATATCATCCTAGCTTCTATCATGCCAACCAAGGAAGAAATCGAAGCAGAAATGTACGGAACAGGCCCACGTAAACGCAAAGAAGCTCAAGCCATTGACGATAATGAAGGCTGGTTTTGGTGAGGTTTTACAAAAGATTTGGAATACGCAAAAAGCTTTAAATCAATAGTCTAAACTGCTTGATTTAAAGCTTTTTTACTTTTAATAAGATTTTCTCAGCCTCATATACAAATTAAAAATAATATTTTGAACTTAGATTTCTAATCTGATTTTTCATGCTGAGAGAAAACTGTTTTTGAAAAATGGTGGATGCTGATAACAACTGATAACCAGCAAATAATATAAGCAGTAGCTGTAAATTCTGTACCGATAAAGTATGTTTTTTCAACTAAGAGCTGACCGATAAATGGAGAGAGTAGATAGAGAAATCCGATGAGTATATGTTCTTTGTGTTTCATTAAGGCGCACCTTCTTTCCTTATAGGTTGAACGACTTGCTAGTGTTAAATTTAATGGTATGTTATCTAGGCAAGCTTACTCAAATGTTAGTTCCCGCTTCCTCCTTCCTAAAGTAAGCCTTTTCACACTTATATTTTACAATTTTTAAAATAGGAAATCAAATCATTTTCTAAGTAATTTTGCCTATATTTCCCCCAATCTTACAAAAATGTAAGATTAAAGTCTTTTTTGTAAGGTTAGGTTATGGCAAGCGGTCTTTTTTTTGATGTAAACTAGACTCATAAAGAACAAAGGAGTAACATCATGAAACAAATCTTACATAAGAAAACAAGAAAACCAAGCCATAAAGAAATCGAGCGTGTTCAACTGGGATGCGCTATGATGCAAGCAACATTTCATTTGATGGGATATTAAGAAAGGAGATTCTCATGACACTTTTAGATGTAAAACACGTTCAAAAAATTTATAAAACTCGTTTTCAGGGCAACCAAGTAGAGGCCCTCAAGGATATTCACTTTACCGTGGAAAAAGGTGACTACGTTGCCATCATGGGTGAGTCTGGTTCTGGTAAATCAACTCTTCTCAATATTCTAGCTATGCTGGATAAACCAAGTCGTGGTCAGGTTTACTTAAATGGAACTGACACAGCAACCATTAAAAATTCACAGGCTTCTAGCTTCCGTCGTGAAAAATTAGGCTTTGTCTTCCAAGATTTTAACTTGCTAGATACTCTATCTGTTAAGGACAATATCTTGCTTCCTCTTGTCTTGTCAAGAAGACCTATTACGGAGATGATGAAGAAATTGGTGGTGACAGCTGAGAATCTAGGTATCAACCAATTGCAAGAGAAGTACCCTTACGAGATTTCTGGTGGTCAGAAACAGCGTGTAGCAGTAGCACGCGCCATCATCACAGAACCTGAAATTCTCCTTGCGGATGAGCCAACAGGTGCCCTTGATTCCAAGTCCTCTGCAGCTCTTCTTGATGTTTTTGATGAAATCAATGAGCGCGGCCAAACCATTCTCATGGTAACCCACTCAACAGCAGCAGCTAGCAGAGCTAAACGTGTACTCTTTATCAAGGACGGCATTCTTTACAATCAAATCTACCGTGGAGAGAAGACAGAGCGTCAGATGTTCCAAGAAATCTCTGATACCTTGACTGTCATGGCAAGCGAGGTGAATTAGTATGTTTCGATTAACTAATAAGTTAGCGGTATCGAACTTGATTAAAAACCGCAAGCTCTACTATCCTTTTGCGCTGGCTGTTCTCTTGGCAGTCACCGTCACCTATCTCTTTTACTCTCTAACCTTCAATCCAAAGATTGCGGAAATCCGTGGAGGAACAACCATTCAGGCTACACTTGGATTTGGTATGTTTGTCGTCACCCTTGCGTCAGCCATTATCGTCCTCTATGCCAATAGTTTTGTCATGAAAAATCGTTCCAAGGAACTGGGGATTTATGGCATGTTGGGATTGGAAAAGCGCCATCTAATCAGTATGACCTTTAAGGAGTTGGTGCTATTTGGAATTCTAACTGTTGGTGCAGGGATTGGTATTGGGGCCTTGTTTGACAAGTTGATTTTTGCTTTCTTGCTCAAACTGATGAAATTGAAGGTTGAGCTGGTCGCTACCTTCCAAATGAATGTTGTCATTGCAGTACTTGTTGTCTTTGGATTGATTTTCCTATGCCTCATGTTCCTGAATGCCCTTCGAATCGCCCGTATGAATGCCCTCCAGCTCTCGCGTGAGAAAGCAAGCGGAGAGAAAAGAGGTCGTTTCCTACCTCTCCAAACTATTCTTGGTTCCATAAGTTTAGGGATTGGCTACTATCTTGCCCTTACCGTAAAAGATCCTCTCACAGCCCTAACAACCTTCTTCCTAGCTGTTTTGCTGGTTATCTTTGGTACCTATCTCTTGTTTAATGCAGGAATTACAGTCTTCCTCCAAATCTTAAAGAAAAACAAGAAATACTATTACCAACCTAATAACCTCATATCTGTTTCCAACTTGATTTTCCGTATGAAGAAAAATGCGGTTGGACTAGCAACTATCGCTATCTTGTCAACAATGGTTTTGGTAACCATGTCAGCAGCGACAAGCATTTTCAATTCCGCAGAAAGCTTAAAAAAGTTCTAAATACGCATGACTTTGGAATTACTGGAAAAAATGTTGAAAAAGAAGATTTGGACAAACTCTTGAGCCAGTTTGCAAGTGACAAAGGTTATAGTGTCAAAGAGAAAGAAGTTCTTCGTTACAGTAACTTTGGTATTGCAAATCAAGAAGGAACCAAGTTAACTATTTTTGAAAAAGGACAAAACCGTGTCCAACCAAAAACAGTTTTCATGGTATTTGACCAAAAAGATTATGAAAATATGACTGGTCAAAAATTTTCTCTATCAGGAAATGAGGTCGGTCTCTTTGCCAAAAATGACGGACTGAAAGGACAGAAAGTACTAACTCTAAATGATCATCAATTTTCTGTCAAAGAAGAATTTAATAAAGATTTTATTGTCAACCATGTCCCAAATCAGTTTAATATTTTTACTACTGATTACAATTACCTTGTTGTACCTAATTTACAAGCCTTTTTGGATCAATTTCCAGATTCGGCTATCTATAATCAGCTTTACGGTGGTATGAATGTAAATATCAGTGAAGAAGAACAACTCAAGGTAGCTGAAGAATATGAAAACTACCTTAATCAGTTTAATGCTCAATTAAACACTGAAGGTAGCTATGTTTATGGTAGCAATCTAGCAGATGCTAGTACTCAGATGAGTGCCCTCTTTGGTGGTGTCTTCTTTATCGGTATTTTCCTATCCATTATCTTTATGGTCGGAACCGTTCTGGTCATCTACTACAAACAAATTTCTGAAGGCTATGAAGACCGTGAGCGTTTTATTATCTTGCAGAAAGTTGGTTTAGATCAAAAACAAATCAAGCAAACCATCAACAAACAGGTTTTAACTGTTTTCTTCCTTCCTTTGCTTTTTGCCTTCATACATCTAGCCTTTGCCTACCATATGCTTAGTCTGATTTTAAAAGTGATTGGTGTAATAGATACGACTATGATGTTGACTGTGACCTTGTCTATCTGCGCTATCTTCCTCATCGCCTATGTGCTGATTTTCATGATTACTTCTAGAAGTTATCGCAAGATTGTACAAATGTAAAAAAAGATACCTCGATTTTGAAATCGAGGTATTTCTTGTATTGTATACTCAATGAAAATCAAAAAGCAAACTAGAAAGCTAGCCGCAG
>NZ_VMKU01000026.1:0-10765 GCF_013276315.1 Streptococcus sp. 2741
CGAAGTCAGTAACATATACGTACGGCAAGGCAACGTTGACGCGGTTTGAAGAGATTTTCGAAGAGTTTCAAACATATGCAATGATTCCTGAAAGAGTACAGTTAGGAGAGGGTTATGCCGATTCGAATTGATAAAAAATTACCAGCTGTTGAGATTTTACGGACAGAGAATATCTTTGTCATGGATGATCAACGTGCAGCCCACCAAGATATCCGTCCCTTGAAGATTTTAATTTTAAATCTCATGCCACAGAAAATGGTCACAGAGACCCAGTTGTTACGCCATTTGGCCAATACACCTCTACAACTGGATATTGATTTTCTCTATATGGAGAGCCATCGTTCTAAGACAACTCGTTCAGAGCACATGGAGACCTTTTATAAAACTTTTCCTGAAGTTAAGGACGAGTATTTTGATGGGATGATTATCACGGGTGCTCCAGTTGAGCATTTACCATTTGAGGAAGTGGACTATTGGGAGGAATTTAGCCAGGTGCTTGAGTGGTCCAAGACCCATGTCTATTCGACCCTTTATATCTGTTGGGGGGCTCAGGCTGGTCTTTATCTGCGTTATGGAGTGGAAAAATACCAGATGGACAGTAAGTTATCGGGTATTTATCCTCAGGACACTTTAAAAGAAGGGCACCTTCTTTTAAGAGGCTTTGACGATAGCTATGTTTCCCCTCATTCTCGGCACACGGAGATTTCTAAGGAAGAGGTCTTAAACAAAACCAATCTCGAGATTTTATCAGAGGGTTCTCAGGTTGGGGTTTCGATTTTGGCCAGTCGGGATTTACGTGAAATTTATAGTTTTGGGCATTTGGAATATGACCGTGATACCTTGGCAAAAGAGTATTTTAGGGATCGTGATGCAGGTTTAGATCCTCATATTCCAGAAAATTACTTTAAGGATGATGATGTCAATCAGACACCTTGTCTTTGTTGGTCTTCATCGGCAGCCCTCTTTTTCAGTAACTGGGTGAATTATGCGGTCTATCAGGAGACGCCTTTTGACTGGAGAAAAATAGAAGATGATGCATCCGCATTTGGGTATTTATAAGAGGAATTATGACATATTTAGACGCTTTTAAATCAGGGAACTTGGTTTTACCGAGTGCCCTGCTCTTGCATTTTAAGGAACTCTTTCCTTCCAGCGATGATTTTCTGGTCTGGCAATTTTTCTATTTGCAAAATACGACAGGTTTGGAAGAAATGTCCCCAAGCCAGATTGCTGAAAGGATTGGCAAGGAAATTTCGGATGTCAACCAGTCCATTTCCAATCTGACGGAGAGGGGACTTCTCCAATATCGTACTATCGAATTAAATGGCGAAATTGAATTGCTCTTTGATGCTAGTCTAGCCTTGGAACGTTTGGATGACTTGCTTGGAGCTAGTGCTTCGAGTTCAGACCAGTTGACACCTCAAAACCAGCTCAAGGATTTGGTGGAGACCTTCCAGCAGGAGTTGGGACGATTGTTGACGCCTTTTGAAATTGAGGATTTGACTAAGACCCTTAGGGAAGATGGGACTAGTGCTGACTTGATTAAGGAGGCTCTTCGTGAAGCTGTTTTGAATGGAAAAGCAAACTGGAAGTACATTCAGGCGATTTTGAGAAATTGGCGCCATGAAGGTATCAAAAGTGTGGCTCAAATCGAGGCTAAGCGAGTAGAAAGAGAAGCAAGCAATCCTCAGTTGACACAGGTATCTGCAGATTTTAGAAATGCCATGGATCTTTGGAAGGATTAATCCATGTAAGCAGGCTTGAAATCCGAGTAAGATTTGCAAGCTGTGTATAATTGTGATAAAATAAATAGAAAATAAATTGAAAAAAGAGGTATGTGAAATGTCACGTAAACCATTTATCGCTGGTAACTGGAAAATGAACAAAAATCCAGAAGAAGCTAAAGCATTCGTTGAAGCCGTTGCATCAAAACTTCCTTCATCAGATCTTGTTGAAGCAGGTATCGCTGCTCCAGCTCTTGATTTGACAACTGTTCTTGCTGCTGCTAAAGGTTCAAACCTTAAAGTTGCTGCTCAAAACTGCTACTTTGAAAATGCAGGTGCTTTCACTGGTGAAACTAGCCCACAAGTTTTGAAAGAAATCGGTACTGACTACGTTGTTATCGGTCACTCAGAACGTCGTGACTACTTCCATGAAACTGACGAAGATATTAACAAGAAAGCAAAAGCAATCTTTGCAAACGGTATGCTTCCAATCATCTGTTGTGGTGAGTCACTTGAAACTTACGAAGCTGGTAAAGCTGCTGAATTCGTAGGTGCTCAAGTATCTGCTGCACTGGCTGGATTGACTGCTGAACAAGTTGCTGCATCAGTTATCGCTTATGAGCCAATCTGGGCTATCGGTACTGGTAAATCAGCTTCACAAGACGATGCACAAAAAATGTGTAAAGTTGTTCGTGACGTTGTAGCTGCTGACTTCGGTCAAGAAGTTGCGGACAAAGTTCGTGTTCAATACGGTGGTTCTGTTAAACCTGAGAACGTTGCTTCATACATGGCTTGTCCAGACGTTGACGGTGCCCTTGTAGGTGGTGCGTCACTTGAAGCTGAAAGCTTCTTGGCTTTGCTTGACTTTGTAAAATAATCAGTAGCAAAAGCTAGGTGGAACAGCATTCAGGTGCCTGTTCCATTTTTTATAGGAGAGGAAAGATTGAAAACAAAAATTGTATGTATAGGGCTAGCAAGTCTCTGCTTACTTGGCGCAAGAGTTTCAGGAATTGCGGCAGATGAAACAAGTGGAAGCACAGTTTCAGAAAAATCTAGTCTATCAACAGGGACTTCATCAACTAGTAGCAATGAACAGAGAAACAGTGTCTCTGCCCACTGGGATGGGGATTATTATGTAAAGGCTGATGGTTCTAAAGCACAAAGTGAATGGATTTTTGACAACTACTATAAGGCTTGGTTTTATATTAAGTCAGATGGTCGTTACGCGCAGAATGAATGGCATGGAAATTACTACCTGAAATCAGGTGGCTATATGGCCCAAAACGAGTGGCTTTATGATAATAATTACAAGAGTTGGTTTTATCTCAAGTCAGATGGGGCTTATGCTCATCAAGAATGGCAATTGATTGGAAATAAGTGGTATTACTTCAAGGAGTGGGGTTACATGGCTAAAAGCCAATGGCAAGGAAGTTATTTCTTGAATGGTCAAGGTGCCATGATGCAAAATGAATGGCTTTATGATCCGGCTTATTCTGCTTATTTTTATCTAAAATCCGATGGAACTTATGCCAACCAAGAGTGGCAAAAAGTGGGTGGCAAATGGTACTATTTCAAGAAGTGGGGCTATATGGCTCGGAATGAGTGGCAAGGCAACTACTATTTGACTGGAAGTGGTGCCATGGCGACTGACGAAGTGATTATGGATGGTGCTCGCTATATCTTTGCGGCTTCTGGTGAGCTCAAAGAAAAGAAAGATTTGAATGTCGGCTGGGTTCACAGAGATGGTAAACGCTATTTCTTTAATAATAGAGAAGAACAAGTGGGAACCGAACATGCTAAGAAAGTCATTGATATTAGTGAGCACAATGGTCGTATCAATGATTGGAAAAAGGTTATTGATGAAAATGAAGTAGATGGTGTCATTGTTCGTCTAGGTTATAGCGGTAAAGAAGACAAGGAATTGGCGCATAACATTAAGGAGTTAAATCGTCTGGGAATTCCTTATGGCGTCTATCTCTATACCTATGCTGAAAATGAGACCGATGCTGAGAATGACGCTGAACAGACCATTGAACTTCTGAAGAAATACAATATGAACTTGTCTTACCCTATCTACTATGATGTTGAGAACTGGGAGTATGTGAATAAAAGTAAGCGTACTCCGAGTGATACAGGTACTTGGGTTAAGATTATTAACAAGTACATGGAGACGATGAAGCAGGCGGGCTATCAAAATGTGTATGTCTATAGCTATCGTAGTTTATTACAGACGCGTTTAAAACACCCAGATATTTTAAAACATGTAAACTGGGTAGCGGCCTATACCAATGCTTTAGAATGGGAAAATCCTCATTATTCAGGAGAAAAAGGTTGGCAGTATACCTCTTCTGAATACATGAAAGGAATTCGTGGTCGTGTTGACGTCAGCGTTTGGTATTAAGATATAAGTTTGAAAAAGGAGTGTGCAAGAAAATTGCATCCTCTTTTTCTTTATTTTGTCGCAGTTAAGAGATGTGTAAGGGGACTGTGTTTTATTCTAAAGAATTCTTAAATTATCAGTCTATTGCAACTTTTCTCATGTGGGTCATTTGGCTTGCTATTGTCTTTCCTTAGTAGTATACTAAGGTAGTAATCATTAAGAAGTGGTTACAAAAAATAATGAACGAGGTAAAATAAAATGGTAGAATTGAAAAAAGAAGCAGCAAAAGATGTCGCAACATTAACAAAAGCAGCGCCAGTAGCATTGGCAAAAACAAAGGAAGTTTTGAATCAAGCTGTTGCAGATTTGTATGTAGCGCATATTGCTCTTCATCAAGTGCACTGGTACATGCGTGGACGCGGTTTTATGGTATGGCATCCAAAAATGGATGAGTACATGGATGCTCTTGATGGTCATTTAGATGAAATCAGCGAACGCTTGATCACACTTGGTGGAAGCCCATTCTCTACATTGACAGAGTTCCTTCAAAACAGTGAAATCGAAGAAGAAGCTGGTGAATACCGTAATGTTGAAGAAAGCTTGGAACGTGTTCTAGATATTTATCGCTACCTCATCACTCTTTTCCAAAAAGCGTTGGATGTGACTGACGAAGAAGGCGATGATGTTACAAACGATATTTTTGTTGGTGCTAAGGCTGAACTTGAGAAAACAGTTTGGATGCTTGCCGCAGAACTTGGACAAGCACCTGGTTTGTAAGAAACAAGGCAACATAGATAAATCTGTAGGAAATTTCTTACAGATTTTTTCTATTTTGTAAGCTATTCCAAACCAGTCTTTTTTTGAGTTTTTTGATAAAATAGTACTATCAGTGAAAAGGATGGAAGCATGACTAAGAAAATCGTAGCTATTTGGGCCCAGGATGAAGAGGGTGTGATTGGTAAGGACAATCGTCTGCCTTGGCATTTGCCAGCAGAATTGCAGCACTTTAAAGAAACAACTCTGAATCATGCTATCTTGATGGGGCGGGTAACCTTTGATGGAATGGGGCGTCGCTTGCTTCCACAACGGGAGACCCTGATTTTGACGCGTAATCCGGAAGAAAAGATAGATGGGGTTGCTACTTTTCAGGACGTCCAGTCTGTTCTCGACTGGTATCAGGCTCAAGAAAAGAATCTCTACATTCTCGGTGGGAAGCAGATTTTTCAGGCTTTTGAACCCTATTTAGATGAAGTAATTGTCACTCAGATTCATGCTCGGGTGGAGGGAGATACCTATTTTCCTGAGGAGTTTGACTTATCTCTTTTTGAGACAGTTTCAAGCAAATTCTACGCCAAAGATGAGAAGAATCCTTATGATTTTACCATCCAATATCGCAAGAGAAAGGAAGTCTAATGGAACGGAGTTTATTTGGTTTATTCACGGCTTTTCTGTGTTTCATCTGCCTTCTGGCAGGAGCACAGGCTTTTCGTAAAAAGCGTTACGGGCTTTCTATCCTCCTCTGGTTAAATGCCTTTACCAATCTGGTCAATAGTATTCATGCTTTTTACATGACCTTGTTTTAGATAGAATGACAGTATAGAATGGAAGGAAATCATGTCTACAAATAGAAAAAATGATATGATGGTTTATTGCTCATTTTGTGGCAAAAACCAAGAAGAAGTACAAAAAATAATCGCTGGCAACAATGCTTTTATTTGTAATGAGTGCGTGGAGTTGGCTCAGGAAATCATTCGAGAAGAATTGGTTGAGGAAGTCTTGGCAGACTTGTCTGAAGTTCCAAAACCAATTGAACTCCTCCATATCTTGAACCACTATGTTATCGGTCAAGATCGTGCCAAGCGTGCCTTGGCAGTGGCGGTTTATAACCACTACAAACGCATCAATTTCCACGATACGCGTGAGGAGTCAGAAGATGTGGATTTGCAGAAGTCAAACATCTTGATGATTGGGCCAACTGGTTCAGGGAAAACTTTCCTTGCCCAGACCTTGGCTAAGAGCTTGAATGTGCCTTTTGCGATTGCAGATGCGACAGCCCTGACTGAGGCTGGTTATGTAGGTGAGGATGTGGAAAATATTCTCCTCAAACTCTTGCAGGCTGCTGACTTTAACATTGAGCGAGCAGAGCGTGGGATTATCTATGTGGATGAAATTGACAAGATTGCCAAGAAAAGCGAGAACGTTTCTATCACACGTGACGTTTCTGGTGAAGGGGTGCAACAAGCCCTTCTCAAGATTATCGAGGGAACAGTTGCAAGTGTGCCGCCTCAAGGTGGACGCAAGCATCCACAACAAGAGATGATTCAGGTGGATACTAAAAATATTCTCTTCATCGTGGGTGGTGCCTTTGATGGTATTGAAGAAATTGTCAAACAACGTCTGGGTGAAAAGGTTATCGGTTTTGGTCAAAATAACAAGGCGATTGATGAAAATAGTTCTTACATGCAAGAAATCATCGCAGAAGACATTCAAAAATTTGGTATTATCCCTGAGTTGATTGGACGTTTGCCTGTTTTTGCAGCTCTTGAGCAATTGACGGTCGATGACTTGGTTCGTATTTTGAAAGAGCCAAGAAATGCCTTGGTCAAACAATATCAAACCTTGCTTTCTTATGATGATGTTGAGTTGGAATTTGACGACGAGGCCCTTCAAGAGATTGCAAATAAGGCCATAGAACGCAAAACTGGTGCGCGTGGTCTTCGCTCGACTATTGAAGAAACCATGCTAGATGTCATGTTTGAAGTGCCGAGTCAGGAAAATGTGAAATTGGTTCGCATCACTAAAGAAGCTGTCGATGGAACGGACAAACCAATCCTAGAAACAGCCTAGAGGTGACTATGGAACTGAATACACATAATGCTGAAATCTTGCTCAGTGCGGCGAATAAGTCCCACTATCCGCAGGATGAAGTGCCAGAGATTGCCCTAGCAGGACGTTCAAATGTTGGTAAATCTAGTTTTATCAATACCATGCTGAACCGTAAGAATCTGGCTCGTACGTCAGGGAAACCTGGGAAAACTCAGTTGCTCAACTTCTTTAACATTGACGACAAGATGCGCTTTGTGGATGTGCCTGGCTATGGCTATGCCCGCGTTTCCAAAAAGGAACGTGAAAAGTGGGGGCGCATGATTGAGGAGTACCTAACGACTCGAGAAAATCTTCGTGCAGTGGTCAGTTTGGTGGATCTCCGTCATGACCCGTCAGCAGATGATGTGCAGATGTACGAATTTCTCAAGTATTACGAGATTCCGGTTATCATCGTTGCGACCAAGGCGGACAAGATTCCTCGTGGTAAATGGAACAAGCACGAATCAGCAATCAAAAAGAAATTAAACTTTGACCCAAGTGACGACTTTATCCTCTTTTCATCTGTCAGCAAGGCAGGAATGGATGAGGCTTGGGATGCAATCTTAGAAAAATTGTGAGGAAAAGAAAATGGCAAAAACAATACATACAGACAAGGCTCCAAAGGCTATCGGACCCTATGTTCAAGGAAAAATCGTTGGCAACCTTTTGTTTGCTAGTGGTCAAGTTCCTCTCTCTCCTGAAACTGGAGAAATCGTTGGAGAAACGATTCAAGAACAGACAGAACAAGTCTTGAAAAACATCGGTGCTATTTTGGCAGAAGCAGGAACTGACTTTGACCATGTTGTCAAAACAACTTGCTTTTTGAGCGATATGAACGACTTTGTTCCTTTTAACGAGGTTTACCAAACGGCCTTTAAAGAGGAATTCCCAGCTCGTTCAGCAGTAGAGGTAGCTCGTCTTCCTCGTGATGTAAAAGTCGAAATCGAAGTCATCGCAGAGATTGGATAAGCTAGTTGAAGTTTGGTGTTGCCAAACTTCTTTTGATATAAGGAGAAAAAGATGACAAAGAAACAACTTCACTTGGTGATTGTGACAGGAATGAGTGGTGCAGGCAAAACTGTAGCCATTCAGTCCTTTGAGGATTTGGGTTATTTTACTATTGATAATATGCCGCCAGCTCTCTTGCCTAAGTTTTTGCAGTTGGTGGAAACAAAGGAAGACGATCCTAAGTTGGCCTTGGTAGTGGATATGCGTAGCCGTTCTTTCTTCTCGGAGATTCAAACTGTTTTGGATGAGTTGGAAAACAAGGAAGAACTGGACTTTAAAATTCTCTTTTTGGATGCAGCTGATAAGGAATTGGTCGCGCGTTACAAGGAAACCAGACGGAGTCACCCACTAGCTGCAGATGGTCGGATTTTGGATGGAATCAAGCTGGAACGTGAGCTCTTGGCGCCTTTGAAAAATATGAGCCAAAATGTGGTGGATACAACTGAACTCACTCCTCGTGAGCTACGTAAAACCATTGCAGAGCAGTTTTCAGATCAAGAACAAGCCCAGTCTTTCCGTATCGAAGTCATGTCTTTCGGCTTTAAATATGGAATCCCAATTGATGCAGACTTGGTTTTTGATGTGCGCTTTTTGCCAAATCCCTACTACCTTCCAGAGCTGAGAAACCAAACGGGTGTGGATGAACCTGTTTATGACTATGTCATGAATCATCCTGAGTCAGAAGATTTTTATCAGCATTTATTGGCCTTGATTGAGCCGATTTTGCCAAGTTACCAAAAGGAAGGGAAGTCTGTTTTGACCATTGCCATGGGTTGTACAGGTGGACAACACCGTAGTGTGGCCTTTGCTAAACGCTTGGCGCAGGACTTATCCAAGAATTGGCCTGTTAATGAAGGGCATCGCGACAAAGACCGGAGAAAGGAAACGGTAAACCGTTCATGAGAAAACCAAAGATAACGGTGATTGGTGGAGGTACTGGGATCCCCGTCATTCTTAAAAGTCTGCGTGAAAAAGATGTGGAAATCGCTGCTATCGTAACGGTGGCGGATGATGGTGGTTCATCAGGTGAACTCCGAAAAAATATGCAGCAATTGACACCGCCAGGTGATCTTCGTAATGTCCTTGTGGCCATGTCGGATATGCCTAAGTTTTATGAGAAAGTCTTTCAGTATCGCTTTTCCGAGGATGCCGGAGCCTTTGCTGGCCATCCATTGGGCAATCTCATTATTGCAGGTCTGTCAGAAATGCAGGGTTCGACCTATAATGCCATGCAGTTATTGAGCAAGTTTTTCCATACAACTGGGAAGATTTATCCTTCCAGCGACCATCCTTTGACCTTGCATGCAGTCTTTCAAGATGGGACAGAAGTGGCTGGAGAGAGTCATATCGCAGACCATCCAGGCATGATTGACCATGTCTATGTAACCAATACCTTCAACGATGATACACCTCTGGCCAGCCGTCGAGTAGTCCAGACCATTCTTGAAAGTGACATGATTGTCCTCGGACCTGGTTCTCTCTTTACCTCTATTTTGCCCAATATCGTGATTAAGGAAATCGGGCAGGCGCTTTTGGAAACCAAGGCAGAAATCGCCTATGTCTGCAATATTATGACCCAACGTGGGGAGACAGAACACTTTACAGATAGTGATCACGTGGAAGTCTTGCATCGTCACCTTAGCCGACCTTTTATCGATACGGTCTTGGTGAATATCGAAAAAGTGCCTCAAGAATACATGAATTCCAATCGCTTTGATGAATACTTGGTCCAGGTGGAACATGATTTTGCTGGTCTTTGTAAGCAAGTTCCGCGCGTGATTTCATCCAACTTCCTTCGTCTGGAAAATGGCGGTGCCTTCCACGATGGAGATTTGATTGTGGATGAGTTGATGCGGATTATACAGGTGAGAAAATGAGTTTCACAGTAGCAGTAAAAGAAGAAATCCTAGGTCAACACCATCTGAGCCGGTATGAATTATCTGCCATTATCAAAATGTCTGGTAGCATCGGTCTCTCGACTTCGGGCTTGACTTTGTCAGTTGTGACAGAAAATGCCAAACTGGCCCGTCACCTCTATGAGTCCTTTCTCCATTTCTATGAAATCAAATCGGAAATTCGTCACCACCAACGGAGCAATCTTCGCAAGAATCGGGTCTATACCGTTTTTACAGATGAAAAGGTGCAGGATTTGTTAAGTGATTTGCACTTGGCAGACTCTTTCTTTGACCTGGAAACAGGTATTGATGAGGGGATTTTATCGGATGAGGAAGCAGGTCGTGCTTATCTTTGTGGTGCTTTCTTGGCAAATGGAAGTATTCGTGACCCTGAATCAGGTAAGTACCAGTTGGAAATCAGTTCTGTTTATCTGGACCACGCGCAAGGAATTGCCTCCCTTCTCCAACAGTTTTTACTGGATGCCAAGGTGCTTGAGCGCAAGAAGGGGGCTGTGACCTATCTCCAGCGAGCAGAAGACATTATGGACTTCTTGATAGTAATCGGAGCCATGCAGGCACGGGATGATTTTGAGCGGGTTAAGATTTTGCGAGAAACCCGTAACGACCTCAATCGGGCTAATAATGCCGAGACAGCTAATATCGCTCGGACAGTTTCTGCCAGCATGAAGACCATTAACAATATCAGTAAAATAAAAGATATTATGGGCTTAGAAAATCTGCCAGTGGATTTGCAGGAAGTAGCGCAGTTGCGGATTCAGCACCCAGACTACTCTATCCAGCAGTTAGCAGATAGCCTCAGCAATCCCCTTACAAAAAGTGGTGTCAATCACAGACTCAGAAAAATCAATAAGATAGCCGATGAATTATAACGA
>NZ_VMKU01000027.1:0-4722 GCF_013276315.1 Streptococcus sp. 2741
GACCTAGCCAAAGCCTTTGGGAATTTAAAAGCCTTTGAACATAAGCTACTGGACTATTGTTTTAGCTATGTGACCAAAGAAAGCACTGCAACAGATACATTTACGACAAATGCAAAAGAGGTGCTGAAGCACTTTGGATTGAACGCTTCAGGGAAAAACTATGAGCGTGTGGCACGTGGCTTTAAAGCCCTAAACGAAAACACTGCGTTATATCTGCCAATCGTTGAGAATGGCGTTAAAGGGATATTGATGACCCAGTTATTTAGAAAAATTAAATTCTTAGCTAATGGCGAAGTGGAATTTATCTTTTCAGAAGATGCTGCGCCTTACGTATTTGCTTTACGTAGCCAGTTCTTCTCGTTCAAATTGGCAGAGTTAGCTCAAATCAAATCAAAGTATGCCATTATTTTGATGAAATTGTGGGAAGCAAATCGCTTTAAAAATCAACGTGTCACAACCATTCAAGGAGATTTAGACGATTGGCAAGATTGGTTTTTAGGGGAAGAGAGAAGAATGCCCCCTGCAATCTTTGCAAGGAACTGTCTGAAAGTTGGGGCAGAAGAGCTAGAGAAAAAATTAGGGGTAGATGTTTATCTAAACGTAGTTAAAAATGGCCGAAAGGTCATAGGCTATGAAATGCAGATTACTGATAATCGACAAGTACCAACTGCAGAGATAATCAAGCAAGCTGAAGAAAGAAGTCGACAGACAGATATTTATGATTTTTTAGATTAAGCACTGTTCAAAAATCTAAGTATGGTTCAAATGGTTGTAACTGTCATGGAAAACACTTGTTTATATCTAATTTATGAGTAAAAAGATGCTATTGAGATGAAAAAGCAGCTCGATGTTGATGAAATTTAAAGAGACTGGGACAATTTTGTCCCAGTCTCTTTCTTGTTAGTGAATTATTCTTCGTATAGAATTTCAGGGTTCGGTATGCTCATCCCTGAACCACCACTACTGTAATTATTTGTTTCTGATTGAGGAAGTGCTATTTGTATTCCACCAGGGCCGTAAGCTACACCTGTAAAAGTTACTCTTTTTATTTTTCCGCTTACATATATTGAACCACTAACTGATTGTCCTGCCCTACCTTGACCGCTTACCGGGTAATATAAGGTACGGCCATTTGTTAATGTAATACGAACTCCTCCAGAGAATTGATAAGAGCTTTTAGTATAAGGTCGTGCGTACCACCATGCTCTACTTCGGTTATCATAAATTTCTATTTTGGAAACTCCACCATTTCCAGTTGCAGTAGAATATGGGGTGATTTGGTTTGCTTTTGGAGTTTCGGCATATGTTGTAACAGTAAATGAAAGAAGAGTGAGAAAGGTAGTTATAAATAAAATAAGTTTTTTCATGGTAGTTCTCCTTTATTTTTTGTATGATTATATCAGAATATTTTAAAAAATGAAAGGGTTTTCTATGAAGGGTGATGTTTTTTTTGATTATTTTTTGAAATCACTTAGGTTTCATCTTGGTGATAGGTGTAAGGATATTGGATTTATAGAGTTTGCTAAGGATGAAAATAATAGTTTTATTATTATAAAGGATTATATTTTAGAATCATTAGTAGTGTTGTCAAATATTTTGAGTAAGGAGAGGATTGTGTTTTCTTGTGGGGTTATTCATAGTAAGGGGGGAGTTACTGGAGTAGAAGTATGTATGAATGTATTAGAGTTAGAAAGATTAAATAATTTGTATAAGATATAGTTTTGAAGAATATTAAAAAATATAATGGAAACTGTCTATGTAGGATGTGTGGAGTTGATAGTATCAATGTTTCCTATGGAGATAATTTTCTCAACTATGTTTACTTTGATTTTTTGGTCGGACAATAGCGAAGCCGTCCGACTGTCATTTTGAAAAAATGACTTTGGGGGACTTATCGAAGTCGCCCAATTTTTCAAAAAATGCCCTTGCGATTCGAGGGCTTTTTTTGTAGTTCGCCCTGGCATAAAGTGGGCGGACTAGCTCTCTGCAAGAGCCTTCGGAGAACGCACTTTTACGAAGTAAAGTATAGTAAGTTATACTTTACATGGAAGTTAGCCGAAATTTGTGCTAAAATTCTAGCTAGAATGTTATCACAATAGACGAGCAATAGGCTTGCCGGCTCGTCTGTCATTCGCTACTCGAATGACCCACCTGAGGAGGTAAAAGTTATGAGCTACATGGTTGCGAGAATGCAGAAAATGAAAGTTGGGAATTTGGGTGGCGCATATAAGCACAATGAACGGATTTTTGAAAAGCACTCAAACAAAGACATCGACACGAGCAGGTCACACCTCAACTATGAGTTGACGGATCGTGACCGCTCTGTGTCGTATGAACGGCAAATTAAGGACTATGTGAACGAGAACAAGAGTTCTAAACGTGGGATACGGAAAGACGCTGTTTTGTGTGATGAATGGATTATTACGTCAGATAAAGATTTTTTTGAAAAGTTGGGCCAGGAGCAGACGAGAAAATTTTTTGAAACGGCTAAAAACTACTTCGCGGAGAATTACGGAGAAACCAACGTTGCTTATGCCAGTGTACATCTTGATGAGAGTACCCCACACATGCACTTAGGGATTGTGCCAATGAGAAATGGTAAGCTGTCATCAAAGGTTATGTTTAACCGTGAGGAGCTAAAGCATATTCAGGAAGATTTGCCAAAGTACATGAATGAGCATGGTTTTGAGTTGCAACGTGGAAAGCGAGATAGCAAAGAACAGCATTTGAGTGTGGCGGACTACAAGGAAAAAATGGGGCGTGAAGCTCTTAATCAGGAATTGCTAGATTTAGGAGCGCCAAAATATTGGCATACGGAAGAACGTAGACCTGCAACAATGTCAGAAATTCAAGATTATGAGGACATAGGTTCTTTGTTTGCAGATTCAGACGTGACATTTAACATCCGAGAAGCGACGTTGGAAGAGCGTTTCAAATGGCTAGACACTCATAGAAACGATTTAAGGGCAGATTTAGGACGTTTAGAGGGTGTCCTTGAGAAAAAGATTGACGAATACGGTAAAATCGATTCTGAGGCTTCTGAGAGGCTCTCAGAGCTATCTGAGTTAAATTCTGAGGTAAATAGTCGTCAGGAGGAAATAAAGGGGTTAAAAAGCGATTCTAAGCGTCTGAGCGATGATGTGGTTCGTCTGGAGAGAGCTCATAGAGAAAAAACGCAACTTTTGGTGGAACAATCAAGTAACTTATCGAAAATTTCGTATAGAGATTTAGATAGACGTCGAGTTGCCAAAGAGTTGCAGGAAGAATTAGAAAATGCTACTCCTAAACTGTTTGGCGATGGCTTTAATTTTACTTCGGATTTTGTTGGACGACTGAAGACGTTTGTGTCTGATGTTGTAGAGAAGCTGGAGCAGGCGGTCAATCAAAATGAGTTACTTAGAAATGCACTAGCAGGCATGAAAGAAGCAAAGAGTAGGCTTGAAAATAGCCTATCTCATGCAGAATGGAAAAATCAGCAATTAGAGACTGAAAACAAAGCATTAAAGCTAGAAAACAGGGAGTTGAAAGTTTCTAAAAATCTCTTAGATGACCTTTCTGAAGTCATAACAGAAAAAGAAGTAACCAGCCTCAATAAGCGTTTAGAAAACTTAAGAGAGACACGAGAACTGTCTAGGAAAAGACATGAGCCTACAAAAGGGCGGAGTATCTGAGCGATTTATGCCGTGAAAGCTATTTGACAATAAGCTAGGTCAAGTTAGACTGGTTAAGGCGGTTCAGTCTGAACTTTGTTCAGCTGACCGACAAACCAAAGACTAACGACCTAGGTTCCTTGTTGTCAAATAGACCATGGAATAAAGCAAGCGGACATGGTATAATAGCAATATTCTGGCACTAAGCCTTCGAAAGGAGGTGTTTAGCTTGTTAGAACTCATTACTCTTCTTGTTGTTGTCCGAGTAGTGTTGCCCTTAGCGTACGAGTTGGGGAAAGCCTATGGGATGAAGTGGATTGAAAAGCGCTTCGATGACAACGAGAAATAGTGTCACTTTTCACGAACGCTAGTGTGTTGTAGCTAGCGCAAAAAAGCACCCTAAGTCTTGGCGGACAGGGTGCTTTTCGTTTAGCGTGATGAACTCACTACTCTTGTTGTTGATTAAATTATAACATAGTTTTATAATGGGTGTCAAAAATAGACATTTGTGATATAATCAAATTGAGGCGCCTCAGCGATACGGTCGGTGGCGTGAATCTCTTTATAGGTCGGGCAACTGGAAACGGATAGCTCAAAGGGCACTATTTTGTGTCGGGTGTGGGACTGCCTTCAGCTTCGAGCTGTAAAGACCCCGGATGCATTTTTAAGAGATTGGCCCGATAGGGTCTTTTTTTTTTGAAAAATTAAAAAAAATGAAGGATTTTTTCTAAAGGAGTTACTTTCATACTTACTTTATAACTTACTTTATATATACTTTGGGGGTGTCAAAAAGTCAGTATTATCAAGGGTTTGCGAGGAGATAAGTGACAAAAAAGTACGTGATACATGACAAAAAAGTACGTGATACATGACAAAAAAGTACGTGATACATGACAAAAAAGTACGTGATACATGACAAAAAAGTAATAAATTACTTGAAGTTTGTCATGTAATATTATATAATCATTTATGACAAAAAAGTACGTGAGGTTAAGCCATGAAAAAAGGGAAGTCAGAAAATGCGTTTGAGGGCTTGATGTCTAGACAAGATTATCTAGTAGTACAAGCGAAT
>NZ_VMKU01000028.1:0-15920 GCF_013276315.1 Streptococcus sp. 2741
TCGTTATTGGGCGGTTACGGTGCAACCAAGACACTTCCGAGTAACACCGAACCAACAATACATTTTATTTTCCGAATGGAAAATTTATCTTTTTAATAATGACAATTCTAATTCTCTACATTCACTTTTTATTTCCTAATAGTAAACACTATTTTTTATTCTCAAAAATTGAACTTCTAAAATCATCAGTTTGGTCAAGATAAGCTTTAAAGATTGCTCTCTTCAACTTATGAACTGCACTGTCTGTTTCTGGATTATAGTTATACCAAGAATAACGATTATCTTCTGCATCCTTACGAACAGCTTGGTTCATCAATTCCTGTAATTCAGTCACGCTATTGATAGTTTTTGTTCCGCGAATATACCAAGGAATTGTTGGATCCTTAAATGACACTGTATTTAATTGTCCAAACTTTTCTTGGCGTTCTTTGTACATAGCTTGTTTGAATTCTGTCCAAGTTTTATATTGACCGTTAAATACTTTTTGAAGAACAAGTTCATCTGTCACCAATCCGCGTTCTTTACCATAAATAGTTATCTTTTTACCATTTTGTTTGGCTTCTTCTTCGTATTGGTTTGAGATATATGGTACCATACCATCTTTAAAGCCTTTAGCAGCTAGTAGTTCATAGGCTATACGACGTCCCATCAGGTCACCTGGTGTCCCGTCATCATTACTTAATGCTGCATAAATTGGTGCAAATAACTTAATAGTGAAGTAGCCATTTCTTTCGTATTCTTTAGACTTGTATTCACGTGCTGATAAGATATTGTTTGTAATCAAACTATCAAAGCTAGTCAATTTTTTGGCATCTTCTACTGTCAAATCTTTGACTACATTTGTTGCGTAAACCTTATTTCCATCTGCTGGATCTTTCACAAACTTGTTCTCAATTTTTCTAAGAGCATCCATTTTCTGATAATCAGTAAGTTTCTCTGTGATAGATTTACCTTCAAGATATTCTAGCATATAAATAACATCGAACATATTGTGGACGTAGTTCTGAAGATCTGTTGCGTATTTAAATCTCGTAGTTGGATCAAGTACTTGTAATCGTTGTCCTTCTGTACTATCCGATTTTGAATGTTTCAAGATCGAGTTGATGGTGATTGTCGCATCTTCTGGATGGTCTGGCGCTTGTAATAAGCCTTTGGCGAAGAACTCAGGTCCAAGTCCACTTCTTCTACCATAGCCACCAAGATAGATGTCCTGGTCTGAGTCATGTGTCATCTCATGCGTATAAGTAATGGCGCCGTCCTTGTCCAACATACGATACCCCATATAATAAACGGCATCACCTGTAGCATAAGCACCGTGTTGATTATGTCCAACCTTATTTCCAACAGGTCCAAAGAAATGTTTCATTGCAGGATTTGGACTATCAAAATCTGCTACTTCTGTAGCCTTTCCTTTAGTATAATCATTTCCGAATTTATAGGCATCATAAAGCAAGATATTTCGATAAAGCTTTTCACGCCCTTTATCATCTAAAATACGATACCAATAATCATAGTGATCTCGTTGACGCTCTGCTGTTTCGTGAGCACTCTTTTCAACAAACTTATTGAGCTTATCACCAGCCTTATAGTCACTATTGCGATAACGATCATAAGCACCAAATCCTAGACTAGAGATAGTCGAGATAACAAAGACTGATTTTTCTGGCAAGGTAAGTAGAGGCAGTACCATGTTACGGTATTTCCAGCTGTCGCTAGTGATTCGATCATAGACACCGATAGAGTACTTGCTACCAGCTTTTTCCTGGTTAGCCCTCACTTCTGGAATATTAGATTTTTCTTCAACGATATAAGCCTTGGTCTGTGATTTAAACCAGTCATTGTTAGTTTGAGTAGGTGCAAATGCTTTACGATAGCCTTCTAAAGCACTAAACAGGTCTTTTGTACCGTAGTTATTCGTCAGCAAGGCATTGTAAGTAACCACATTATTTTTTGCCAAGAGATTGTTGTAGCCAGATTTACCTAGTTCAATAATCGTATCAAGAGGAGAGGTATTTCCCTTACCAAAGAAATCCATATGGAACATAAGCAAATCTTTTGCGCTAGCCTTATCAAATTTGAAATCATACCAGCGTTCTAGATAGGTTAATCCTAGCATCAAGGCTTCTTTGTTTCGCTTGATTTTATCAACAATGTAATTGTCAATAGCACTATTATTTCCAGAAACAGCAGCATCAGCTGAAAGCAATTTTTTAAGAGTCTCAGTCAAGTGATCTTTTGTCTTAGTGAATTGCTCATCTAGATAGAGTTCTGTTAATTTAATATTATCAGAGATTCCTAACAAATTCTTAAGAGCAGTTGGATTATACTGTACTGTATTTAAGTCGTTTTTAACTCTGTCTATTATAGATGTGTAATCTTTTAGGAAAGCATTTGGTGTGTATACTAGACCTGTACTTCCAATAGTATACTCAGCCAGATTTGCAAAGTCATTATGGTAGGTTATGTTTACTTTCTCAGATGTTCCATCGTTGTAATGTAGTAATAAATGGTTGATAGAATTCTTGTTTGAAGTGATATCTGAGACTACTTCCTCATTTTTCATAGGGACAACAGATAACAGTTCTTTCTTATACAGGTTATGATCAGTTGATAATTGATTTCCATATTTCACAATGGTGTCTCTATTATAGAAAGGTAATAATTTTTCTATATTTTTATATGCAACTTTTCTTGTCTCCTGATAATGAGCTGCCTTGGTATAATCTACATCCTGTTTAGCAGAATTTGTGAAATCTTCCACTGTGACAGTGTGTTTTTTAGTAATCTTCTCTTTCTTAGCTTGAACTGCTGTTTTTTCAATCTCAGTACCACGTTCTACAGTGGAATCAACTGACATCACCTCATCATCAACTTGTTGAACATTGACTACTTTGTTTTCTTTATTACTATAGACATTTGTTTCCTTTATATTATTGAAGTGGTAACCAGAAATCGCATTCCCATTTGTAATATTCATATCGCTGAGAACATTATTCAAGTGGCCGGTATTATCATCTGTTCCACCTTCTTGCGTCCATAGGGAACCTGCAACTCCACCAACTCTAGCGAATGGTTTAGCATTATTTATTTCACCTTCAGTGTAACTATTTTTTACAGTTGCATTATTTTCTACGATACCTGCAATTCCACCAATGGTTTGGTTAGAATATTCTGCATTACTTGAAATGGTTACTGTTGAAATAGAATGGTCTACTACAGAATTAGATCCAGTTAATTGTCCTACTAAGCCACCAATTGCATACTGAGAGGTTGTAACAAAGGTATTTGTTATTCTTCCAGTGAAGCTACTATTTCTTACTGTAGAATTATCAACTTTTTGGACAAGTCCTCCGATACCTAGCTCACCAGCAATGATTCCATTTACGTGAACGTTATCTAAAGTTGAAGAATTTGTGGCTTCCTTAGCAACTGATGCGACATGATTCTTACCAGAAATATTGACATCTTTCAAGGTGAGATCCTGAATAGTAGCATTATTTAATGTATTAAATAACGGCTTTTTCAAATTATAGATAGCATAATGTTTACCTTGATGACTACCAATCAATTTCCCTGTAAAGTTATTTGTAACATAACTTTCTTGGTTTTCATTTAACTCAAACTCGCGAGCATTCATTGTTGCACCAAGTGTGAATGTTCCACTTGGTCTACTATTCATATCAGTTATTAATTTTTTAAATGATGTGTAGATAGGGCCATCGTTTTGAACAACTTTTGGAAGATAATAAGTAAAATTGTCTTGATATTGATTGTCTACAGATTGCTTCAAGTGTTCCAAGCTAGCTGTAATTTTATAGACTGCTTTACCGTCCTTTATAGTGTCCTCAATATTTGAAACTGGAAGTAGTATATCTTTAAATTTAGCTGATTTCACCTTAATGAAATAAGCAGATTTATTATCTGGTACTTTATCCAAGCTTGTATGCTGTTTTGACCGATCTCCTTCATAACTATAGAGCTCCACATCAGAAACACTTCTTAGTTCTATTGTTTTCTCTTGAACTTCTACTTTTTTATCAGGTTCTACTTCATTTTCTTGTTTAATTTCTTCGTTTCCATTTGAATTGGCTGTGTTTGATTCGGTTGAAACATCCTCAGTTGAATTTCCTTTTGGTTGTTCTGGTTCTGTTTGTCCGCTCTCTGTTGTTGCATTACCAGAATTTTCAGGTTTTGTTGAAGTTTCGTCTTTTGACTCATCTTTACTTGTTGCTTGACCATTCAAGGCTGCCGCTGCCGCAACTAAGTCATTCTTAGCTTTCTCAACTTCTGCTTGACTTGCATCTGGCTTAGCATCTACAGCTTTCGCTGCTTTAAGAGCTTCGTCGTAGGCAGTACGCTTAGCTTGGTCTGCATTCGTGTACTTGGCGTCAGCTTTTGTTGCAGCTTCTTTCGCAATTTCAGCTTTCAACTCATCTTTACTTGTTGCTTGACCATTCAAGGCTGCCGCTGCCGCAACTAAGTCATTCTTAGCTTTCTCAACTTCTGCTTGACTTGCATCTGGCTTAGCATCTACAGCTTTCGCTGCCGCAAGTGCTTGATCGTAGGCAGTACGCTTAGCTTGGTCTGCATTCTGATACTTGTCAGATTCTTTCGTGCCAGATTCTTTACCAAGCTCGGCATTCAAGGCAGACTTGTCGCTTGCCACTCCATCCAATTGACCTTTTGCATTCTCTACTGCTTGCTTAGCTGCATTCACCTCTGCTTGTGTAGCTCCTGCTTTTGCTAGAACTTTTTGAGCGGCTTCTAATGCTGCATCATAAGCTTTTTTCTTGTCTGCTGTTGCATTTTGATACTTAGCTGTCTCTTTGGTAGCTGTCGCATCTGTTGTTGCGGCTGTTCGTAATGGCTCTTTGTCAGTCCCTTGTCCATTCAAGGCTGCCGCAGCTGCCACTAGGTCATTCTTAGCTTGGTCAATCCCTGCTTGACTTGCACCTTCTTTAGCTGCTACAGCTTTCGCTGCCGCAAGTGCTTGATCGTAGGCAGTACGCTTAGCTTGGTCTGCATTCTGATACTTGTCAGATTCTTTCGTGCCAGATTCTTTACCAAGCTCGACATTCAACTCATCTTTTTCAGGTTTGTTTGTTTCTTCAACTGAGGTTGTCGAATTACTAGGATTACTGGACACTTCCCCAGTATTTTCGTTAGATGTATCTGGTGATACTTTCTCTGAATTCGTTGTTGATTCTTCTGCAGATTGAACTGGATTTTTTGCTCCTTGAGTTGAGGTTCCTTCTGTGGTGCCTTCATTTGGTTTTACTGGAACTTCTTCTACAGTTTTTTCTAGTTCTTGTTCTTTCGGCTTCTCGACTGGAGTTGCAGAATGAACTTCTGAAGCGTCTGTAGATTCTTCTTTAGTCTCTCCTGATTTTTCTCCTGACTTAGGAGTTGCATCTTCTCCTGAGTTTGTTGTTGATTCTTCTGCAGATTGAACTGGATTTTCTGCTCCTTGATTTGAGGTTCCTTCTGTAGTGCCTTCATTTGGTTTTACTGGAACTTCTTCTACAGTTTTTTCTGAAGTTTCATTTTTGGAGTCATTATTTTCTGGTTTATTTGACTCTCCAACTTTATTTGTATCACCTTGATTAGATTCAGTTGGTACTGTTTGCCCATTCTCTTCTGTTATTGCATTACCAGAATTTTCAGGTTTTGTTGAAGTTTCGTCTTTTGACTCATCTTTTTCAGGTTTGTTTGTTTCTTCAACTGAGGTTGTCGAATCACTAGGAATACTGGACATTTCCCCTGAGTTTTCTCCTGGCTTAGGAGTTGCATCAGCTACAGTTCCAACTTGTCCATCCCTAAATTCTGGAACAGCCTCATACTGTCCGTTAATCACTTGTATTTTTGATGGACTCTCTATAAAATTCGGTGCAATCGTATAATCTACCTTTTGTTGATCTATTGGAGTGGCTACTGATTTCTCTTGATTACTTACCTTAGAATCAGAAGTCGTTTTTCCCTCTTTGATATATCCAATATATGTGTAACCTGAAATCTCTTTAGGAAGAGGTAATTTTTCTCCAGAGGTCAATTCATAGTCCGTATTGTAATTCAGTAAAAGATTATTTTCTAAAGCATGGGCTGATACTAGAATACCGTTTCCTATCCCTGCCACCAATACTAAATGCAATACCGTTTTATTCTTAACTTTTTTCTTGGAAACAGCAAAAACTAAAATCCCCAGAGCTGCTAAGCTAGCACCAGCAACTAAGGCTTGCATCTCATTCTTGCTTCCAGTATTTGGTAATTCCGCCAGTTGATTTTGAGAATTTAACTTATAAACAAGATAATAAGTTTCATCATCATTCTCCACGTATGTCGGAATATCATATATAAGCTGCTTCTTTTCTTCTGATGATAGCTCTGACTCTGTCACATATTTATAGTGAACACCTTTGGTCTCTTGAGCTGCCACAGATGAACTAGCTAATACAGACATAAAAAACAAACTCGAAATCGTTGCAGATACAAGTCCTACTGATAATTTTCTAAATGAAAAACGTTCTTGTTTTTCACCAAAATACTTTTCCATTATTCCTCCTTGAAATAAAATTTTAAAAATATGTAAGCCTAACTTTTTTATATTAGTGTACTATCTATAAAAAAGGGAACATACTTTAATTATACTCTTTATTTAGCAAAAAGTCTTAAAATTGAGTTGCGTTTTCATACTTTTTTTATATATAAAATACCAAGTAGTAGTTTTGCAATTCCCTATTATTTTTTGGATAAAATGTAACCTACCATGAAATTTCCACGGCAGGTGTTACTCATATCACTAATCGTTCTAAAAATGGTTTGATGCAGTTGAGGAGAATTCCTTCTATCCAACTTTCTTGTGCTGAGGATAGATGTTCTGTCTGAAGGCTTTCTTTTAGAAAATCGCGGACTTGTTCTGGTGAGATTTCAAACTCAAAGGCTTTCATTTTATAGAAAAAGTCTAGCAGATGATCTGACAGATATTCAGTTGAAAAAGGCACTTCTCCGCTTTTTCGATATTCTAATAAGAGCCGAGCAAATCTGGCTTTTTCTTCAGGAAGCTCACGAAAATAGGAATTGAGGAGCCAGGTCTGCTTCTGCTTTCTTTCAATTGGATCCTGACTAGCAATTCGTTGGTCTTTTTCCAGCTCTTTTTGGTATTGTTTGGCCTTGATAGCCCGTTCTGTCCGATTTTTACCAAAAAGAATTTTCTCCCACTTTCGTTCTTCTTGAGTTAAGGTCTCTGTAAAGCCAAAGTAATCTTGATAGGCACGCTCTGCTGGGCCCATAGCTAGAACCAGATTGTCTGCATATTGCTTGGCGATTTTATCCCTCTTCTTGCGCTCTTTCTCTGCCTGGATACGGAGTTCTTGTTCGTAATCAATTTTATCTTTTCCTAGTTTGACAAGGTAGAGTTGGTCATCTGGTTTTCCAAGTAAAAAGGGCTTGATACACTTTTCAAGGACTTCTTCCATCCGAGCTTTTTTCTTTGGCTCCGCCTTGGTCCAACTTCCTCCTTGAAAGACTTCTAGGAAAAGCTGGTAGTCTCTCTCAGGTGCAAATTGATTGCCACGATTGGGTTTGAAAACATCTTTTTCCCAGAGCCATTTTAAAAGTCGCTCGTCAAAGTCACTTTTATTGACCTTGATTTTCTCCTTTTTATGGGCTTTTCTGGTCAGATTTTCAACCTTTCTGAGCAGTTTTTCTTCCTCTTCCAGTTGCTGGTCAAGGGACAATCGATGAAAATGACGAACACAGTCGCTACCAATTGGAAAGAGGCGTTGACCTGTGACACCGTTAAAGAGTTCGTAGGCGTACTTGATGGCATTTCCACAGACACAATTGCTACGGCCAATACCGTTAAAAATCAAGGAAACTTCATTCCATTCCTTGGTAGCTTGTTCCCAAGTATCCGCTTTTGAAGCCTGTAAAACTGCATCATACAGGGATTTTCTAACTGGAAGTGTCATGAGGTCTCCTTTCTAATATTCAATGAAAATCAAAGAGCAAACTAGGAAGCTAGCCGCAGGCTGCTTAAAACACAGCTTTGAGGTTGTAGATAAGACTGACGAAGTCAGCTCAAAACACAGTTTTGAGGTTGCAGATGAAGCTGACGTGGTTTGAAGAGATTTTCGAAGAGTATAAATTATACTTTTACAACTTGAACCTCGTCTTTACCGAGTAAAATCAAGTATTTTTCAATATTTTCAATCGAATAGGCTCGTGATAAAGCCTCTTCGTATAGAGCTAACTGACCACGATAGCGGTCTACGAGTTGACTTGGTTCATCATAGCGGTCTGTCTTGTAGTCGAACAGAACGATTCTATCCTCATAAAGCAGATAGCCGTCCAAGATTCCACGGACAACAAAGTCTTCCTGACTCTTTTGGTCTCGTTTGAGCATGGAGAAAGGTTGCTCGCGATAAAGATGGTTGGTATTAGCGATAATTTCCTGACCGAGTGCTGTGTCAAAGAAAGCAAGAATTTTAGCAAGATTGATCTTGTCTCTGACAGCTTGGCTAGTTTGAACTTGTTTGAGTGTTTCTGTTAGGCTAGCAAGCGTTGGTCTCTGGCTGAGATCCATTCTCTGCATGAGTTCGTGGGTAGCACTACCAATCTCAGCTCCTGTTATCTTTTCTTTGCTTGAAAAATCTGGTAAATCAAAACTAATTTTCTTGTCTACTGACTGGCCTTGACCTGCAATCTCGACACCTTCCATATCCATAACAGGTTCGTAGAATTTCTTGATTTGACTTGGGGTTTGAACACTAGGAAGTTCAATGGCTGCGCGGTGAAGAGTATTATAAATTTCCACTTCTTTCAGCATTTCAAGGGCTTCTTTGATGGTATCTGATTGACGATTGTCTGCTTGGGAGCTATCTTGTAGAAGGCTCTTGTTTTCCAATTCTCCGATGCTTTCTCTAGTCAGCTGATCTTCGCCAATAAAACGATAACTAAAGTTGAGCTTGTCCTTAGTAAACACTTTACTGATAGCCCAAAGCCAATCTTGGAAATTCCTTGCTTGCAGTCTAGTATTGCTGTTTAGTTTTCTATTTTTAGCTGCAGGAAATTCTTTGCCCTCCAGCTTTTCACGAGAACCCTTGCCGACAAGATAGAGCTTTTTCTCAGCCCGCGTCATAGCAACATACAGCAAACGCATCTGCTCAGAATAGCTTGCCAGCTGTAATTCCTCTTCGTTCTGCCTATAGGGCAGGCTAGGAATGGAGAGTTTGATGGTTTTAGGGTAGTAGGATTCCACTGCTCCTGTATCCATCTTGGCAATATACTTGACACCAAGCCCATTTTTACGGCTGAGAATGACTTCTGACATGCTGTCTTGCTTGTTGAAATCTTGATCCATATTGAGGATAAAGACGTAAGGAAACTCCAGCCCTTTACTCTTGTGGATGGTCATGAGCTCTACTGCATCTTTTGGCGGTGCGACGGCCACGCTTGCCAAATCGTGCTGGGCTTCTAAAACTTGGTCAATCATACGAATAAAACGCGACAAACCTTTGAAATTGCTCTTTTCAAATTGATCAGCTCGCAGAGCTAGGGCATAGAGATTGGCCTGTCTAGCAGGACCATTTGGCAAAGCCCCCACATAATCATAATAAAAACGGTCGTTGTAAATCTTCCAAATCAAGTCATAGAGGGAGTGGGTTTTGGCATACAGGCGCCAAGAAGCTAGGACATCCATGAATTGCTTTAGTTTCTCAGCTAGAGCCGTGTGAATCAAGCCTTTTTGACTACTTGCCATTTTTTGTGCATTGACCAGTTTTTCATAGAGATTTTCTTGGACTTTATCCTCTGCTTTCTGAAGGGACAAACGTGCTAACTCGTCCTCATCAAAGCCAAACATAGGAGACTTCATAAGGGCGACCAAGGCATAGTCTTGCAGGGGATTGTGAATGACACGAAGGGTTTCTAACATGACTTGCACTTCTAGGGATTGGAGATAATTGTTTTGCTCTCCGTCAGTTTTGACAGGAATCCCGTACTCAGACAGGGCGAGAAGAATCTGGTCATTACGACTGCGGCTGGAGGTCAGAAGGGCAATTTCTTTAAAGGCAACACCTTTTTCCTTATGGAGTTTAAGGATTTCCTTGATGACCAGGCGCATTTCACCAGTCAGTTTAGTGTCAGCTTGACTCTCTTCTTCCTCACCTGTATCGTCCTTGTCGTAGAGGAGGAATTCTGCCTTGTTGTCTGGATTGGGAGTCAGTTTGGTGTTGGCAAAAACAAGCTGGTGCATGTTATCATAGTTGATTTCGCCGACCTCTTGGTCCATAAGGCGTTCAAAAACATCATTGGTTGCTGACAGCACTTCTGAACTGCTACGGAAATTTTCCTTGAGGAGAATGAGCTTGCCATCTTTTGGATTTTGCGCATAGCGTTGGAACTTTTCATTGAAAATCTGCGGGTCTGCCTGACGGAAACGGTAGATAGATTGCTTGATATCCCCCACCATAAAGCGATTGTGGCCATTAGACAGCAATTCCAGCATTCGTTCTTGAATATGGTTGGTATCCTGATACTCATCGACCATGACTTCGTGGAAACGCTCCTGATAAGCTTCACGGACTTGCGGGAATTTCTCTAAAATCTCAATGGTGTAATGGCTGATATCAGCGAATTCAAAGGCATTTTCCTGACGTTTACGCTGACGATAAGCCTCCACAAAATCGCTCATAAAGGTTTGGAAGGTTTTAGCTAGTTTCCAAGTGTCTCCATGATAACGTTCTTGATAGTCGAGAATCGTTATCTGGTCTGACAGTTGTCCTAGTTTAGCAAACTGGGACTTTCTCTCTTCGTTGTAGGCATCGGCCAGTGGCTTCAAATCAGCCTTACGACTCGCATTGGTCAGAGCTCGGCCGTTTTTCTCTTTCGAAATTGCGACAACACGCGCAAGCACTGATTGAAAAGCCTTACTATCGGACTCTTGATTTAAGGAGCCAATTTCATCCAGAATCAACTGAACATTTTCTAAATAGGCAGCCTTTGCAAACTCCTTGGCATCGTTATCCAGATGATAACGGAAAAAGCTTTCCAAATCCCAAAGGGCTTGTTTGATTTGCTCAGTCAGTTTTTCTTTTTCATTGGTAAAATCAACCTCTTCAAAACCTTTGAGGAAAGATTCACTCAGCCACTTTTGAGGATTACTGGTGGATTGGAGGAAGTCATAAATTTTATAGACTTGCTGGCGCAGCCCCCGTTCATCTTTTCCACGTCCAACAAAGTTTTTCAGCAAATGACTAAAGGTCTCTTTCTGCTTACCTTGGTAATGGACTTCAAAGACCTCGTGGAAGACTTCGTTTTTTAGAAGGAGTTGCTCGCTTTGGTTTTGTAAAATACGGAAATTAGGCGCAATATCAAGCAGATAGCCATGTTTACCAAGGAATTTTTGTGTAAAAGAGTCCATGGTTCCGATGGCTGCGTTGGGTAGGTCTGCCAACTGGCGACCCAAGTGTTGTTTGAGGTCAACGTCATCGCTTTCTTGGATTTGTTGGCTGATTTTTTTCTCCAAGCGTTCTTTGAGTTCAGTCGCAGCCTTGACGGTAAAGGTTGAGATAAAGAGTTGAGAAATTTCGACACCACGCGCCAATTGGTCCAGAATACGCTCGGCCATGACAAAAGTCTTACCAGAACCAGCCGACGCTGAGACAAGGATATTTTGACCAGAAGTGTAGATAGCTTCGATTTGCTCGGCAGTTTTCTTTTGTTCCTTGCTCGAATTTGCTTCTGCTTCTTGCAGTTTTTGAATTTCCTCCTCAGTTAAAAAGGGAATAGGCTTCATCGATTCAACTCCTCTCTTATTTTTTCAAACCAATCTTGCTTGAGTTTTTCTCCGACCAGACGCTTGCCATCAGCTAGATCCAACTTTTCTAGGAAACGGGCTTGACCCAAGTGGTAATTGGCTTCAAAACCTGTGATGGATTGATGTTGCTGGACGTAGGGGGCAATGCTTCTGCCATTTTCGGTATAAGGATTAATGGCGAACTGGCCTGTTAAAATCTTCTCAGCTGCTTTCTTGTAAAGATGGGCATTGTAGTCCAGTAGGAGCTGGAATTCCTCATCTGTCAGCTGATTAGACTTGTTTTTATTGTAAAATTCGCCCAAATGACTGCTTTCTTTTTCTAAAAAGAGTCCTTGGTATTTCATAGACTTGCTGGCTTCTACTACTGCACCTGCCAAATTCTTAACGGTCAACAGAGATTGAACAGGTTCAGCCATTTCCAAGTACATGGCACCGAAAAAGTTCTGCTCCCCCTCTCTTTTTAGGGCAGCTAGGTAGGTTGGCAGTTGGGAATTAAGACCATTAAAGAAATGAGGAAATTGGAACTGGGTCAGACTAGACTTGTAGTCTACTACTCCTATCGCCCCATCAGCTTTCAATCGGTCAATGCGGTCAACCTTGCCTCGTACAAAGACACTGCGTCCATTGTCCAATTGAATAAAGGCCTGCTCTTTCCCACCGAAATTCGCCTCTTCTTTGATGGTTTCAATAGCTGGATTGTGACGGAGAATGTGGCCAGTCGTCCGTGCCACATCAAGCAAAACTTCCTTTGTAAACTGGGCTTCCAAACTTTCCTGATAAATAGCCTCAAATTCCCGTTCCTGACTGGTTTCTTGGATAGCCTGTTCCAAACGTTGGTCAAAGGAATCTTCGTCAGGCAACTGCAAGGCACGTTCAAAAATGCGGTGCAAGAAATTTCCGTGACTGCGGGCATCAGGACGCAGGCGTAATTCTTCTTGCAAGCCTAAAACGTAGCGAAGAAAATAACTGTATTCATTGCGATAAAACTCCGTCAAACCAGAGGTAGACAGGTAAAACTCCTGATCAGCAGGATAAAGAGCCTGCAAGGTATCCTTGGTCAAGGGCTTGCTGCTTGGACTTGTTGGAAGGGCAGGATTTGCAAGGCCTCTTTGGTCTAGTTTTTTACCCATGACACGTGCCAGAACCTTGACAAAGGTCAAATCTTGCTCCCTATCACTCGTCTCGCCCTGCTGGTGATAGGCAACCAGACTAGACAAAAGACTGTGATAGGACCCCATATCTTCCTTAGACAGCCATTTGTGATTCAACCTCTTCTCTCTCCGCCTAAATCCAAAATGGACTAGTTCTTGAAGATAGGCTGACTCCTTGCTTTCACTTTCATTAAAAAGGCTTGGAGCCGACAAAACTAATTGCTTACGGGCAGAATTGACCAAAGAAAGCATAGTGTAGCGATTTTTCTTGAGATTTTCACTGCTGGCAATTAGTAATTGAACGCCTTCTTCGGTCGCTTGGTTTATGTTTTGTCTTTCTTCATCTGTCAAAAGACTGGTATTTTGCGCGATTTTTGGTAAATTGTCCTGAGTCAGCCCAATGGCATAGACAAAGTCAGCAGTCAGTGGTGCAATCAAATCGTAACTCTGCACCAGAACGGTGTTCACTGTCGCTGGAATGGTACGGTATTGAGATAGACTCATTCCAGAATGAAGCAAGGCCAAGAAATCCTCCAGACTAACCTGTGAACCAGCAAAAACAGTCGCAAATTGTTCTAAAATATGGCAAAAGGCCTTCCAAACTTCGGCTTGTCTTTCCTGTTCTACAGCTTCCATAGTTGCTGTCAAATCTTGTAACTGCTTGGTCACAACTCCTTCTTTTAGAAAAGAGTTCCACTTTTGCAAGAGATTTTCAGCCTTTTGTTTTCGACTAGCAAAGAGGGTTTCAAGCGGTGTTAAAATACGCAGACGAAGGGCATTCAAACGCCCTAAATCAAATTTTCCATGGTGGGATTTGGTAAAGGTTTGCTGAAAGGCTGGCAAGCCATTGATACCAAGATAGCGGATATATTGCTCAAATGAGTCAATATCAGCTTGACTAAGGTCGGTATACAAACCTGTTCTGAGGAGATTAATCAAATCCTCCTGACGGAAACGATAGCGTTTTAAAGCCAAAATAGATTCGACAAACTGAGTTAAAGGGTGGTGGGCCATGGATTCGCTTTTGCCTAGATAGAAAGGAATCTGATACTGGTCAAAAATAGTTTTAAGAGATAATTGATAAGACGCTACATCCCCCAAGAGAATACGAAAATGCTTGTAACTCAGGTCTGAGTTCTCATGTAATTTCTGACGGATGCTACGGGCTACCAACTCCAACTCTTCCTTTTGCGTCAAACAAGACCAGATTTGTAAGTTTTCACGGTCCTTCTCATCGACATCCAAAGCGAGTTCTGAAAAGTCACAAGAAGACTCCAACAAACGAGAGGCCTTGTCAAAGCTATCCATCTTCTCATGAGTTTGAGAATAGTCCTGAGCAGGCGTTTGGTATTTAGAGGCCAGATGATGGAGAAACTCCACACTAGCTTGGTAGAGATTGCCCTCTCTAAAAGGACTGGCATAAGCTTTCTTACTAGCATAAGCCCCAATAACAATTTCAACTCCCTTGCCATGAAGTAGGTCCACAATTCGCTCTTCTTCGGCAGAAAAACGGGTAAAGTCGTCAATAACCAAGGCAATTTGAGTGAAATCACTACTTACCTTGTTATTCTCGATAGCCTCAATCAAATGGGACAACTGACTTCCCTGAGCCAACTGGCTTTGATTGAGATAAGCCGTTACCTTCTCAAAAATCAAGAGTAAATCGGCCCTCTTGTCCTCATCCGTCAAACTCTCCAAGTCCAAAAAACTCATTTGAGCAGTCGTCATCTCGTGGTACAATTCAATCAACTGCTGGATAAATTGAGGATCCTGCTTGATAGCGCCATAAACACGTAATTCCTTGGGATCGAGTTCCGCAAGGCATCTGTAAAAGACCATCCCAAGACCGATGTCATCTAGACTAGTCTTGGCAGGCAAGTCATTCAAGACTAGGTAACGAGCCATTTGAGCAAAGCGCGTGACGGTAATCGCAAAAGAAGCCTGCTGGGACAAGCATTCCAGCACGGCGCGTTCCTTTTCAAAAGAAAGAGAGTTGGGAGCGATGTAGAAGACTCGCTTGCCAGCAACAACTAGCTCCTCCGCCTCTCTGGTTAGAATTTCAGTCAAAGAAGTCCGAATATCAGTATAAAGTAATTTCATCTCTGCCTCGTTGGAATTTTTCATTACCCTATATTATACCATGATTAGTCTCGTAAATCTGTTAAAATATTTAGGCCATCCATTCTTTTCTTCATCATCTGCTAAATATTAAATACTTAGCTTTACTTGTATATAGAATAAATCTGCCTACTGAAAATCACATAATAAAAAAAGCCTCGGTAACAAGGCTTTGAGTTTTATGATTGTTTCTTAGGTACGGAATACACTTCAATGTGTTGTCCTAGTACCTTGATGTCGACTGGTAGATTATCTGATTTATCGCCATCGACATCCGACTCTAATTCGATATCAGAAGAAATTTTAATAGTACGCGCTTTTATATATTCAATATTCTTGATAGAATGATTGAACTATAGTAAATTGAAACTAGAATAGTACACCGTGGATGCTAAAATATTTCTAGAAATTAATTTGATTTCCCTAATCAAGCTGTTCGTATATTATTTCAACCTACTATAAATCGTCTAAGAGAAACAACCGATAAGAATTGGCACAAAAGCGACCGTATTTTTGTTACCAATACAGGAAAACCAGTTCATAGTTCCGTCTTGAGCAAGTCTCTCCAGCGAGCAAACGAACGCCTTAAAAAACCAATTCCCAAACATCTGTCCCCTCACATCTTCAGACACACCACTATTAGCATCTTAGCAGAAAATAAAATTCCTTTAAAAACAATCACGGACGGGGTTGGTCATTCCGACTCTGAAGTCACTACTTACATCTACACCCACGTCACAAAGAACATGAAAGATGAAGCAATCAATGTACTGGATAAAGTTATGAAAAAGATTTTTTAAAAAGTTTTGCCTCTCAAAATCGAGTAGGGGATAATC
>NZ_VMKU01000029.1:0-9948 GCF_013276315.1 Streptococcus sp. 2741
TAAACTAACTGAGGATAAAGCGAAGTTAGATGAAGCTGTAAGTACAGAAGGTAAGACACCAGAAAGTATTCAAGCATACGAAGCCGCTAAGAAAGAAGCAGAAGCAGATGTTGCAGCAGCGAAGGAAGCAGCCAAAGCAGTATTAGCTAAAGGTGACAATGCGACAGCAGCTGAAGTTCAAGAAGCGCAAGAAAAAGTAACAGAAGCGCAAGGTAAGTTAGACAAAGCGAAAGAGCAGTTAGTCGACAAAGCAGACAAGACAGCTCTGGTAGTAACGCCAGTAGCAGACCCAGCGCATTTAACAGAAGCCGAAAAAGCCAAAGTTAAAGAAGCCGTTTCGAAAGCTAACCCAACAGCCACCAACGTAGTTGTAAAAGACAATGGAGACGTAACTGTCACATTACCAGATGGAACAACTAAAGAAATTCCATCGACAGAAACCGTAGAGAAAAAATCTGGTAATAATAGTACTGATACTAGCAACAGTGGCAACACCAACAATGGAGCTACTACCAACCCTGCTGGCAGCAATAGCAACAGTGTGACACCAGATAACAGAGGCAATACTCCAGCCCCTGGTGTGACAATTGACAATAGTAGCAATACGACCCTTACTACTCCATCGTCTACTGTTGGACAGGCACAAGCAAGCACTTCGACTCAAGAAACGCCAGTTTCTACAAGCACTCCAAACAATTCAGGAACTACAGTGACTCCTAACGAGACTCGTCCTGTTGACAAGTCTGAGCTTGCTCGATTGGTTGAAGGATTGGAAAGTCGTTTGAAAGATTTGGATGATATAGATAGTACAATGCTTGAGTCAGCTAAAGCTCTTCTTACAGAGATTAAACAAGCTCTTAATGACGAAAGTTTGACAGAGTCCGATTTGCGTGATATTGTTAGAAGAGTGAGAGAGGTAATAGACTCCTTAAAAGGTGTGAAAGAAGACCAGCAAAATCAAGAAAAAGATCAGATGAAAGACGATAGTCAGACAACTACTGAATTTTCATATGTAGTAATGATTGGCAGTCTACTTGCCCTTCTTGGGCTCCTTCTCTTCCTCATCGCGCGTCGTAAGAAAGAGTCAGAACTCAAGAAATTGGTCAAGGAACTAAGCAAGCTTGAAGCAGAATTGGATTCTACAAATGTGGATACGAAAGTTCTCGACCAAGCACGAGAAGCTCTCGCTCAAGCAGTTGCTTTCCTAGCCAATGAGAAAGAGTCTGACCACACAGAAGACGAGTTGATTGAGAAACTCAAAGCGATTCTTGCTCAGCTAAGATAAGCGACATGTTGAAATATCGCAGGCGACCATAGAAGTTACTACATTGCTGGATAATGACGATAGGAAAAGTTAGTCGCAAACCTGTAGTGGGAATATACCAGCTTCTAGTGGGGAAGTGGTTCTGGGAACAGGACACCGTCTTTTAAATGGGAATGCTTCCTCCTCTAGTACAAGTAGAAGTCTTTGATGGTAGAGTAAGATAAAGAAGAAACACGAAACAAGTAAGATAGTTCATGAAATGGAACTGAAAATTGCTGGTGTGGACTCTTGAAGGAAGTAATGGATAGAAAGAAGTTGAAAAGCGTCTTTCTATCCATCTTTCTTTAGGAGTTGATGTAAGCGCTCTCTATCACTTGGTTTTGTCAGATGATTGTGCTCTCCATAACCAACCATACGTATATCATATATAGTAGATTGAAATAAGATATGAACAAAGAGATTGAGAAAGTCAAATTAATTTCTAGAAATATTTTAGAATCCGTAGCCTACTATTCTAGGCTCAATATACTACACTTAAAAAATATTTCTATTGATTAATAGGGATTATTGTGGTATAATCTAGGTAGATTAGAAGTCATCAAAGGTGCAGCAATGTATAACTAGGTGACCTTTTTTCATATAGTGGAGACTGTTAGAATGAATGTTGCCATATTTGAATTAACAAATTTCAAGGAATATATTCCTTGAAATATTGATATAGTTGATAAAATACGATTAGTTTATAATCCTGTGTTAGCACCTACTACGTTAAAAATGGCGATTGAACCTGCACTGACAGAAGAAGAATTGTATCAACATATGAAAGATAAATCTCATTGGGATTTTTCATATAATGTTGATGATGAATTTTATAAAAAGGATTGCGTAGATTTATGGTAAATTGGTTAATCGTCAGTATATTTTAGCTAAGTAAGCCTACTTATTTGATAGTTACCTTAGAAATTTCCTTCAAGAAATATTGGAGAGAATTGAAGTCTTTTTGAAAAAGAGTACCGCTGATGCTCTGACGCTTGGATACCAAAAAACTATTTATATTTTTGAAGACGATGATTTATATTTTTCTGAACAATCTAAATACTGCAAGGATAACCCTAAACGTCAGGATACTGTCTTGAAAACAAAGTATCATTTATCGCGGTTTATTTTTGAAAAACAAGATGATTCCATAGTAAAGAATCAGATTAGACAATATGGTGTTGTGTTGCCTTGGACTGTTTTTCGTTTAATGACATTTGGAAATATATCATCATTTCTTGTCGCCTTACAACCAGGTTATCGAAATAAGGTTGCTGCTTATATTAGTTTGCTCTTGTATAAGGATGATAAAATTCCAGCTAAAATCTTATTGTCCTGGTGTAATGCACTTCGATATCTTAGAAATATATGCTCATATAATGGCAGATTATATGAACGCTTACACCATACCTTACCTGCTCTTCATCATTCTGATAAGGAGTTATTGGAGACAAACTCAGAGAATGATGATAAGACATTATTTATTTATTTTATAGCAATGAGACATCTTATTTTGTCCATGTCCCTAGAAACCCAGAATTTTTGGAATAAAAAATACAAAATTTACTAGAAGAAGGAAGTAGAGAACAAGTTGATTTGAGACACTACGGTCTTCCAGAGGACTGGGTGAACTTATTGACAATTAAGAATAGGATAATCTCTTAGATAGATAATTATTGGAAAGAATAAGATAGTATGGAGGTCTAGTATAAAACAAAATAAAGGGCACAAAACTTTTTTATTCTGTGTTGTGCCTTGAGTGAAACAAAAGGAATAAATTATAACAATGAAAAAAGTTGCCATTATTGGAGCAGGAATTGTGGGGACAACAGCTGCCTACTACCTCTCGAAAGAAAGTGACCTAGAGGTAGCCGTCTTTGACCATGGACAAGGTCAGGCTACCAAGGCTGCAGCAGGAATTATCAGTCCTTGGTTTTCCAAACGCCGCAATAAAGCTTGGTACAAAATGGCGCGCTTAGGGGCTGATTTTTATGTGGATTTATTAGCTGATTTAGAGAAATCAGGGCAAGAAATCGACTTTTACCATCGTTCGGGAGTCTTTCTCCTGAAAAAGGATGAATCCAAGTTGGAAGAACTCTATGAATTAGCCCTCCAGCGCAGAGAAGAATCTCCCTTGATAGGGCAATTAGCCATTCTGGACCAAGCATCATCTAATGAATTATTCCCTGGTTTGCAGGGATTTGACCGTCTGCTCTATGCTTCTGGTGGAGCGAGAGTAGATGGCCAACTTTTAGTGACTCGTTTGCTGGAATCCAGTCATGTCAAGCTGGTCAAAGAAAAAGTGACTCTGACACCGTTAGCATCAGGCTACCAGATTGGTGAAGAGGAGTTTGAGCAGGTTATTTTGGCGACGGGAGCTTGGTTGGGGGATATGTTAGAACCCTTGGGTTATGCTGTGGATGTCCGTCCTCAGAAAGGACAGCTCCGAGATTATCAGCTGGCCCAAGACATGGAATTTTACCCTGTTGTCATGCCAGAAGGGGAATGGGATTTGATTCCTTTTGCAGGTGGCAAATTGTCCCTAGGTGCTACCCATGAAAATGATATGGGATTTGATTTGACGGTAGATGAAATCTTGCTCCAGCAAATGGAGGAGGCAGCCTTACCTCACTATCCAGTTTTAGCTAGAGCGACTTCAAGGGCTGAGCGTGTGGGAATCCGTGCCTATACTAGTGATTTCTCTCCTTTCTTTGGGCAAGTGCCAGAATTGGCAGGTGTCTACGCTGCTAGTGGACTAGGTTCATCAGGCCTCACAACTGGTCCTATTATTGGTTACCACCTAGCTCAATTGGTCAAAGGCAAGGAGTTGACTTTGAACCCTGAAAACTACCCAATTGAAAACTATGTCAAACCGGTAAAAAGCGAATAATACTCAATGAAAATCAAAAAACAAACTAGGAAACTAGCAGCGGGCTGCTCAAAACACTGTTTTGAGGTTGTGGATGGAACTGACGAAGTCAGTAACCATACCCATGGCAAGGCGAAGCTGACGTTGTTTGAAGAGATTTTCGAAGAGTATAAGCATTTTACTGAAATTTTATCTTACCCTCTAGGATGGCAAATGACATTCCCTATCAAAAATGGTAAAATAAGAAAAAATAATCCGAGAATCGAGGAATTAAGATGCAAGAAAAGATTTTGCTAACGGGTGGAGCAGGTTTTATCGGAACCCACACTGTTATTGAGTTAATCCAAGCAGGTCATCAGGTTGTTGTGGTGGATAACCTTGTCAACAGCAATCGCAAAAGTTTAGAAGTTGTTGAGAGAATTACAGGAGTTGAAGTACCTTTCTATGAGGCAGATATCCGTGATATAGATACTCTTCGTGACATTTTCAAACAAGAAGAACCAACAGGGGTCATTCACTTTGCTGGCTTGAAGGCTGTTGGAGAATCTACTCGTATTCCTCTTGCCTACTATGACAACAATATCGCAGGAACTCTTAGCCTTTTGAAAGCTATGGAAGAAGCCAACTGTAAGAACATCATTTTCAGTTCTTCTGCGACAGTTTACGGGGATCCTCATACAGTGCCAATCCTGGAAGATTTCCCACTTTCAGTGACCAATCCATACGGTCGTACCAAGCTCATGCTAGAGGAAGTTTTGATAGATATCTACAAGGCAGACTCAGAATGGAATGTGGTCTTGCTTCGTTATTTCAACCCAATCGGAGCCCATGAAAGTGGAGATTTGGGAGAAAATCCAAATGGTATTCCAAACAATCTCTTGCCATATGTGACTCAAGTAGCTGTTGGGAAATTAGAGCAAGTGCAAGTGTTTGGAGACGATTACGATACCGAAGATGGAACTGGTGTTCGTGACTATATCCACGTTGTCGATTTGGCTAAAGGTCACGTCGCAGCTCTGAAAAAAATCCAAAAAGGTTCAGGCCTAAACGTTTATAACCTTGGAACAGGTAAAGGCTACTCAGTTCTTGAAATTATCCAAAATATGGAAAAAGCAGTGGGACGCCCAATTCCTTACCGCATCGTAGACCGTCGCCCAGGGGATATCGCAGCCTGCTATTCAGATCCTGCAAAAGCCAAAGCAGAACTGGGCTGGGAAGCAGAACTCGGCATCACCCAAATGTGTGAAGATACATGGCGTTGGCAAAGCAAGCATCCAAATGGATTTGAAGACTAAGATGGTGATGTCAATCATTGTCCCCTGCTTAAACGAAGAGGAAGTACTTCCTCTTTTTTATCAGGCTCTGGAAGATTTGATTCCAGATTTGGAAACAGAAATCGAGTATGTCTTTGTCGAGGATGGATCAAACGATGGAACCTTGGAACTTTTAAAGGCCTATCGGGAGAAAAATCCGGCAGTGCATTATCTTTCTTTCTCTCGAAATTTTGGCAAAGAAGCAGCCCTTTATGCAGGCTTGCAATATGCGACAGGAGATTTGGTGGTGGTGATGGATGCAGACCTCCAAGATCCTCCTAGTATGTTGCTTGAGATGAAAAACTTACTAGACCAGAATGCAGATTTGGACTGTGTTGGAACACGGAGAACTAGTCGGGAGGGAGAACCCTTCTTTCGCAGTTTTTGTGCTAATCTCTTTTACCGCCTTATGCAAAAAATTAGTCCAGTAGCCCTGCCATCAGGTGTCCGTGATTTTCGCATGATGAGACGGTCTGTAGTCGATGCCATTTTAAGCTTGACCGAGTCCAATCGTTTTTCAAAGGGGCTCTTCGCCTGGGTGGGTTTCAAAACCTACTATTTGGACTATCCAAATGTCGAAAGGCAGGCTGGCAAGACCAGTTGGAGTTTGAGGCAACTTTTTTTCTACTCCATTGAAGGGATTGTTAATTTTTCAGATTTTCCCCTGATTATCGCCTTTGTGGCGGGACTCCTATCTTGTTTTATTTCTTTTGTGATGACTGTTTTTGTGGTGTTTCGGACCCTTATCTTGGGCAATCCGACATCTGGTTGGACCTCTCTGATGGCTGTTATTCTCTTTCTTGGAGGCATTCAACTCTTGACTATTGGGATTCTCGGTAAATATATCAGTAAGATTTATTTGGAGACTAAAAAAAGACCACTTTATCTTATCAAAGAAAAAAGTTATCATAGATCATGAAAAAGTAGGAATTATCTGGCGCAGTCACTTTTTTGTAATTATAATTCTTTTGGTCTGGAACTTGAGTGATTTTTAAAAAAATTAGGGATTTGACATGATATAAATGAACTATGTGGAATAAATTTACTGCAAAGACGATAACTTAATAAATAAAACATTCAGGAGGGTTATTTTATGCTAAGTAAAGAGGATTATACTGAAGAAATCGGGCTAATAAAGAAACAAAATTATGTAGAGGTTGAACTGTATCCTTTAGTTGCTGATATAATTAAGCCAACTTTAAAAGATAGTTTATCAAAAAGATATGTCTTCGGAAGACAAAGAAGGGGTTTGGGACAAATTTATTATGGTCTAAGTAATTTTCCTGATATAGTTATTTTAGATAAGACTTATGAAAACAAATCTAGGAAAAGTATAAAAATTGAAGAATGGAAGGAACTTCGAGGATGCGTGGAAGTTAAGAATTTAAATTATAGTTTAATTACAGAGGAAAAAATCAAATCAACCATATCGAACAGTTTTGAACATATAACTGGAGAGATGGGACAACTTATTGGAGACCTTTTATGGTATAAAAAAGTAATTTATACAAATGGAATTGAATGGAGATTTCTAAGTTTAGATGACAAGGAAGAGATAGATAATACAATTGTTGAAGTAGTTAACAAAAGAATAGAAACAGAAGAAGCGGGAAATTCTTTTGATTGGTGGAAGAATATTAAAGATTTATCGTTCAATTATACGGATATATGCCTATCTAAAGATTGTAGACGAGAGTGGAATGAATTTGTAAAAAGGGTAAAGGAAATAGAATGGTAGAAGTCTATTCTCATTGAGGAATTTAGATTATAAGTTGCAGTAAGATTTATCTGGAGACTAAAAAAAGACCACTTTATCTCGTTAAAGAAAAAAGTGATCTTCCTGATTTTACAGAAAAAAATAAAGTGAAAAGACTATAATTTTACATGGAAATATGCTAAACTAGAAAGAGTGAAACGTTCTTGTCAATTTACTATGAGAGATTAGTGTTGATCTTTAATCAAGGCACGTGTCGGACAGTTTCTAACAGCCTCTAAGACATCCTGACTAGGAGAAATTTCTTTTTCCAGTTGGTCAGGATTATCGTAAAAACGCACGATTCCATTATCGTGGTAATCAAATAAGTCAGAATAAGTTTGGCAAAGCCCACAGGCGATGCATCGTTCAGGTATAAGTGTGATTTTCATGTTCATATTTATATTGTAATAAGAAAAGTAAAAAAAAACAAGGAGTAAGGTATGGCAAAAGAACCGTGGCAAGAAGATATTTATGATCAAGAAGAAGCAAGAGCAGAGCGTCGGCATCGAAACCACGGAGGGGCTGATAGGATGGCTAATCGTATTTTGACGATCCTAGCTAGTATTTTCTTTGTAATTGTGGTGGTGATGGTCATCGTTCTCATCTATCTATCATCGGGGGGGAGTAATCGCACAGCAGCCTTAAAAGACTTTCATGATTCTGATGCAAGTGTAGTACAAATCTCATCTTCAAGCAGTTCTCAGCCTGAGCAGAGTTCAGAGCCAGAATCTACTTCTAGTAGTTCAGAAGAAGCTGCTAATCCTGAAGGAACGATTAAAGTTCTCGCAGGAGAAGGGGAAGCAGCTATTGCCGCTCGTGCAGGAATCTCCATTGCTCAGTTAGAGGCCTTGAATCCTGGGCACATGGCTACAGGATCTTGGTTTGCTAATCCAGGTGATGTTATAAAAATAAAATAGGAGCCGATATGAAAACAATTCAAATTGCTATTGATGGTCCTGCTTCCAGCGGTAAGAGTACGGTCGCAAAGATTATTGCTAAGGATTTTGGATTCACCTACCTTGATACAGGAGCTATGTATCGTGCAGCGACCTATATGGCTCTTAAGAACCAATTAGGAGTTGAAGAAGTCGAAGCCCTTCTAACCTTGTTGGACCAGCATCCAATCAGCTTTGGACGTTCAGAAACTGGAGACCAGCTTGTTTTTGTAGGAGATGTGGATATTACCCATCCTATCCGTGAAAATGAAGTGACCAATCATGTTTCTGCTATTGCAGCAATTCCTCAAGTGCGTGAGAAACTAGTTTCTCTTCAACAAGAAATTGCCCAGCAAGGTGGGATTGTCATGGATGGTCGCGATATTGGAACTGTTGTATTGCCACAAGCAGAATTGAAAATTTTCCTAGTAGCTTCTGTTGATGAGAGAGCAGGGCGCCGTTACAAGGAAAATATTGCCAAGGGAATTGAAACAGACCTTGAAACTCTAAAAGAGGAAATTGCTGCGCGTGACTACAAGGATAGTCATCGGGAGACTTCGCCTCTCAAACAAGCAGAGGACGCTGTCTATCTTGATACAACTGGCTTGAACATTCAAGAAGTAGTTGAAAAAATCAAAGCAGAAGCTGAAAAAAGAATGTAAATGTAGAAAAGCTGATAGATGGATATCGGTTTTTTTCTAAATTTGTCAAAATGCTGATTTTAGGGTATAATAGTTGCTGTTCGAGAAATTTTGATTTTCAAAGAATAGTGAATGATGATAAGGAGAAACTATGAACAATTTACCAAATTGTCCAAAATGTAACTCAGAGTATGTCTACGAAGACGGTGCCCTACTGGTTTGCCCAGAGTGTGCTCATGAGTGGAATCCTGCTGAAGTTGCAGAAGCAGAAGAAGGTCTTGTCGCTATCGATGCCAACGGAAATAAATTGGCTGATGGTGATACAGTAACTCTCATCAAGGACTTGAAAGTAAAAGGTGCGCCAAAAGATTTGAAACAAGGGACGCGCGTGAAAAATATCCGCATCGTAGAAGGCGACCACAATATCGACTGTAAGATTGATGGTTTTGGTGCCATGAAACTCAAATCAGAGTTTGTGAGGAAGATTTAAGCATGTCAAAACACTATAAACTTGTATTTTATAGCCGTATCTTCTTGTTTCTAGCGGCTTTTACGGGAGTTTATCTTGAAATTACTAAGCATGGTGGTTTTGGGATGCTTCTCTATTACACGGTTCTGTCCAACCTCTTGGTAACTATTTTTACCCTTTATCTTCTAAAGGTTATGAGCCGTGTAGGTGAAAATTGGCAAAAGCCAAGTCTCTTGCGCTTAAAAGGTGGGGTCACCATGAGTATCATGATTACCTGTGTGATTTACCATTTCCTCTTGGCGCCCATTGTGACTAATTTCTATACCCTAGAAAATTTCCTTTGCCACTATATCGTTCCCATCTGGTTTTTAGCGGATACCCTCTTTTTTGACAAACAGGGTCAATATAAGATTTGGGATCCAGCAGTGTGGACCATTTTACCCTTGCTGTATATGATGTTTGCTCTTTTTAATGGCTTGGTTCTAAAACTCAATATTCCAAATGCCAAGGATAATCCTTTCCCTTACTTCTTTTTAAATGTGAACAAGGGTTGGGATGTCGTATTCAAGTGGTGTCTGATTATCTTTGTTGCCTATATGGTAGCAGGATTTATCTTCTACTTTATTAAGCAAATCAAGAGAAAGTCATTCTAATACTCTTCGAAA